>NZ_QRVX01000024.1:0-38209 GCF_003458885.1 Coprococcus sp. AF21-14LB
TCAAATCATGAATAAATTATCGCAAAAAAGCATACACACAGGAACGTATGTTTGTAGTTTTAGTCTATTATTTACAGATTTATCAATATCCCTTCCCTAAAATCATATTTTGAATTTTCAAAGTTTAAATCCTGCATTTTCATTTTTTGTCTCAATTTATTTTATCCATAAAAAAAAAGAAAGAGTTCAATACTGAACTCCTTCTTTTTCACTCTACCAGGAACCGCCTCCGCCTCCGCCGAATCCTCCGCCGGAGAATCCGCCTCCGGAAGAACTCGTTCCCTGAGTCGTACTCATATTTTTATAAACTTCGCCCATAGCATCATCCATACACCTTGTCATGGAATGTACCATATACATTGGCATATAGGTATCATAATAACCGCCATACCACCATTCCGGTTCCGGAACTGCCAATGTTTCAAACTTCTTTGCCCATGTATCTGTCAGACCAAACACATATGCGAAAGGCAGTACCCGATAAAAATAGGACGGATTTTCTTCCACCAGACGTTCCAGACGATCCAGTTCTGCCTTTTCAATAAATGTTCTCAGACCAAGCAGTCTCCCACTCATTTCTAATTTGTAAGCGGTTGGACAAAGTGTTGCGGAAGCCAGAAACATTGTGATCGTATTTGCCAGAAGCACAATCACTGCACATACCGGGAACAATCCGTAAAACAGTTCATAAATCACATACATAACTGTAAGAACAACCCATATCGCTGCACATATTTTTGTAACTCCCTGTTTTACAAACGCTTTGTTTCTCTGCCGCAGGAGCAGGAGAAGAAAAAAGACAATTTCCAGGATCAGGATTGCTGCCATACGAATACTGGAACCAATTCCAAGAAATGCTTCCGCACCTCCAACCCCAAACGCAAGCAGGATTCCTGCCGCAATTCCGCACACAATACTGACAGTGGTAACATTCTTATCTTCCAGTTTGCGTTCTCCAAAGAAATAAGAAGACAGCGCTGCTTTCGCACTCGGAAGGCGCTTCGCCAGACGCTTTCCTGCCTCTTTCATTGTGGCAGTTGCACTTTTTCCAAACAGACCTTTGTAAAACACGCGGATATGCTCCGGTGTATCCATTGGCAGATCCTTCATTTTATGAAAAACAATCTTCGGATCTTTCTTACCATTTTGAATTTCTTCAATCGTAAGATACCCTTTCTCTGCCAACCAGAAAATCAACGACAAAATATCTTTGTCATCTGCACTGCCGTCAATAATATAACCTACCTCTGCACTGCTCATTCCTTCCGGCGGATAGAATTCTATTGTCTCTACAACTTTTTGTCTGCCACGTTTTGTGATAAAACGAAATACGGTAAAACACATCAGCACGATACTGAGCAGGGAGGCTATTACTGCCGGAATCACGCTTTCCTTTCTTTCCCCTACAAAATAGCCTTCCGGCAGTCTTGTAAATACGGTCAGACTTTCATGGGCTTGTAGTTCTTCCACAGTTCCATCAATCCTGTTTTCATTTACCGCCCAGGAGGCGCGTTCCGTATCTCTGCTCTCAAATGCCCCGGCATAAATTTCTGCACCGGAGAGATCTGCATCCTTTTCAAATGTTACATGAAACTCTGTATGATTGATTCTGGTATCCCATCCATTTCCAATCAGATTATAAAACAATTCATCATATTCGCTGATTCTGTCATCACCCATATCAAGCACATAAGTAATCTCGTATTCAGCCGGACCGATTATCGTTTCATCTTCATCTCCGATAATAATTCTCTTCGCACCATCTTCATTCTCTACCTCGTATGGCGCACCCTTTACCTTTATCTCTTCCACTTTTACCCGATAGTAGAACTTCTTCATCTTTCCATCTACTTCCCGGTTTACTTTCAGTGACAGTGGAATATCTCGATAAATTCCATGCCGCGGCTCATGAAATTGGACAGAAATCTCTTCTTTTACCTCAACAACCGCATCTTCCCTCACATTGGCATCGATCAGAAAATTCTTAATTTCATACCCGGCTGATGCGTTTGCCTCTGTTCCTCCTAAAGCTGTAAGAAGTACAAACGCTGTCAGCCACAGCAACCCTTGTTTGATTTTATTTTTCATAGGCTTTTCTCCTAAAAAGCAACACCTGACATTTCCTGTTCTTCTTCATGCGCTTCAAACATTTCCCGCTTTTCAAAACCGAACATCCCTGCAATGAGATTCGTCGGCACAGTCATTGTCAGCGCATTGTATTCTCGCACAACAGCATTATAATATTTCCGTGACTGCGCAATATCTTCTTCTGAAGCTTTGAGCTGACTCATCAGTTCCCGATAATTTTCATTTGCTTTCAAATCCGGATACCCTTCTGCCAGAGCAGAAATCTGATGAAGCGCGCCGGAAATCTGCTGTTCTTCTCTTCGCATCTCTCCCATCGTCAGAGCCGATGCACCTGCATTTCTTGCTGCAATCACCTTCTCCAGTGTCCCCGCTTCATAAGCTGTATAGCTTTTCACTGCTTCCACAAGATTCGGAATCAGGTCCGAGCGCTTCTTCATATAAACATCCATTATGGAAAATGCTTCCTCACAGCTAATTCTTGCCTTTACGAGCCGATTATACATTCCTGCAAAAACTGCACCGATAATGACAATTGTCATAACGATAAACAGCAGCACAATGATGAACGCCTTCATAGTCATTCCTCCCATCCGATCATTTTTACGCTTCTATACTACAGTAATTCTTTTCAGATCTTCCACCCAAAGAGCTGCACATGCATCGCTTGGCATCTTCAGATCTCCTCTCGGAGAAAGCCCTACTTCATTTACCTTCGGTCCGTCCGGCATACAGGAACGCTTAAATTGCTGAGAGAAAAATCTCCAGTAAAACTTACAGAGCCAGCGATAAATTTCTTCCGGCTCATACACTCCGGCAAACGCATGGACAGCCAGACGATAAATTTTGCTCGGCGTAAATCCATAGCGCATCATATAAAACAAAAAGAAATCATGAAGTTCATACGGTCCGACAAGATCTTCTGTCTTCTGTGCAATCTCTCCTTCTTTTGGAGGAAGCAGTTCCGGACTTACCGGTGTCTCCAACACATCCAGCAATACCTTCTTCAATTGCTGATCTTCGCAATGCTCAGCATAATATTGAACAATATAACGAACCTGTGTCTTCGGAACGCCTGCGTTGACTCCGTACATAGACATATGATCCCCATTATACGTTGCCCATCCAAGCGCCAGTTCTGACATATCTCCCGTTCCGATTACAAGACCTCCCAGTTCATTTGCCACATCCATCAGAATCTGCGTGCGCTCTCTTGCCTGAGAATTCTCATAAGTTACATCATGAACAGTCTCATCATGTCCAATATCCTGAAAATGCTGTTTCACAGCCTCTTTGATCGGAATCTCCTGCAAAGTTGTTCCAAGCTTTTCTGCCATCAGACACGCATTCGTATAGGTACGATCTGTCGTTCCAAAGCATGGCATCGTAACTGCCCGGATATTTTTTCGTTTCAATCCTACCATATCAAATGCTTTTGCAGTGACAAGAAGCGCCAGTGTAGAATCCAGCCCTCCTGAAATTCCAACGACGGCGTGCTTCGCATTGGTATGCGTCAATCGTTTCTTTAATCCCATTGCCTGCAGCATCAGAAGCTCCTTCATCGCTTCGTCACAGGCATCTTTTTGTTCTGGGATGAACGGATTTGCTTGTATATGTCTCGTTAAAGTGATTTCTTCTGCTTCAACATAAAACGGCACACGAATGTGATCATGTTCTTCCGGCTGAAATGTCGTATTTTTTCTGCGCTCACTGATCAGTTTCTGCACATCGATTTCACTGTAAATGATTTCGTTGCTAAATTGCTCTGATTCGCAGAGAAGTTCTCCATGTTCCAGAATCATATTATGACCGTCAAATACAAGGTCTGTCGTTGATTCCCCTTCTCCTGCATTGGCATATACATAACCGGCAAACAACCGCATCGAATGTGCTGCCAGAAGATTTCTTCTCATCTGTGATTTTCCCATCGTCTCATCGCTGGCAGAACAATTGACAATTACCGTTGCTCCTGCCCTTGCAGCTCCAATACTCGGCGGAATCGCTGACCACACATCTTCACAGATTTCTGCTGAAACGACAAGTTCTTCCATGGTAACTGCCTGGAAAAGCAGCTGTGGTCCAAATGGAATCCGCTCTCCGTCAAACAAAATCCATTTTGCCTCCGCAGGTCCCGGCTGAAACTGTCTCATATCATAAAATTCTCCATAATTAGGAAGAAATGTTTTCGTTACAATTCCAAGAATTGCACCGTGATTTAATACGACAGCCGTATTATAAAGCTTATGTTCAATTTCTAACGGCGCTCCCACAAAGAAAAGTCCATCCATATGTTCTGTTGCCTCTGCCAGTATATGAACTGCCTCTTTCGTCCGCTTCAGCAGAAGTTCCTGGCCGAACAGATCACCGCATGTATAACCGGTCAGACAGAGTTCTGGAAATACAACAACCTTCGCCCCCTGTCTTTCTGTTTCTTTCATTGCTTCTAAAATCTTTTCCATATTATAAGCCACATCGGCAACTCGTATCTCTGCTGTCGCTGCCGCCACTTTTACAAACCCATTTTTCATCTTCATTTTCCCTTTCTCACAGGCCGTTTCAGCGTCTTATCGATTTGCTTTCTTTAGGAGCTCCTTTAACTCTTCTATAGAAAATGTGTAATTCCGATTACAGAAGTGGCAATTCATCTCCACTTCCTTTCCTTCGCTAATCAAGCTCTGGAGTTCTTTGCGCCCAATGCTGATCAGTGCACGCTCCACACGCTCCTTAGAACAATTGCAATAAAACTCTGCCGGCATCTGATCGGTAAATTCCACATCCATCCCCTGAAGCACTTCCTGAAGAATCTGTTCCGGTGTATATCCGCGGTCCAGCATTGCCGTAACAGAATCAATTTTTTTAATATTTTCTTCCAGACGATCAACAACTGCATCTTCGACAAACGGCATGACCTGAACGATAAATCCTCCTGCCTGACGCACAGTATTATCTTTATTCATCAAAACACCCAGGCCGACAGAAGACGGGATCTGCTCAGATGTTGCGAAATAATATGTCAAGTCTTCTGCAATCTCACTCGTATGCAGAATTGTCTGTCCCACATACGGTTCCTTCAGTCCCATATCCTTAATCACATTCAGGATTCCAAGTCCCAGCGCCTCAGCTACATCAAGCTTTCCTTTGGCATTTGCGTGAATCAGCACTTCCGGATTGTTCACATAGCCTTTTACCCGGCCCTGATTGTCGGCTGTTACCGTCAGTCCTCCAATCGGTCCGTCACACTGGATCTGAAGCGTCAAAAGATCACTCTCATTCTTCATCATACTTCCCATCATCGTTCCGGCTGTCAAAAGCCGTCCCAGAGCAGCCGTTGCTACCGGACTTGTATTGTGCGCTTGTCTTGCAGCCTCTACCGTATCCTTTGTCGTTGCCGCAAACGCCCTGATCTGATTGCCTGCCGCTGTTGCTCTTACAATATAATCTGTCATAATCTCTCTTCTCCCTCTAATTCTTGTTTCATTTATTCCATTTTCTGGTTTATCTGTTATCTGCCATCTTCTGACACTCTCTTGCAACTACATAAACACGCTCACTCATTTCAGATGGCGCTTCTTCTGTAAATGCCTCATAAGCTGTCACAAATTCCAGTCCTGCCTTCTCAAGAAGCTCCTTCATCGTCTCTAATTCATATGCTTTCTGATAATGTGTTTCCTGATATCTCCGATACAGATCTTCTTCCTCCCGGATAAACAGACTCAACTCATACTCATTAATTTTTTCTTCTTCATAATAATAATTATCCCAGATAAAGCTGCATTCTTCCCTGCTCTCTGCAATCGTACGATCTCCAAGTAATTCCCGGTATTTGTACGTTGTATTAAAATCAAAAATAAATATACCGCCCGGATCCAGATAATTATTCACGAGCCGAAATACTTCACAGAGTTCTTCTTCCTCTGTAATATAATTCAATGAATCACAGACACTGATCACTGCCCGGACGGTTCCATATAATTCGAACTCCCGCATATCCTGCAGTAAATACAAAATATCATGTCCCGATGCGATCCGTTTATCCATCGCAATTTCAAGCATCTCTTCTGATACATCGACACCGATCATATCATATCCATTTTGTGCCATTATCTCGGTGAGTGTTCCGGTACCGCATCCCAGATCCAGAAGCAGACCATCCCGGATGTCATACTGAACTAATCGTTTTCTAATATAAGCAGCCCATTCTTCATATGGAATGTTATCCATGAATGTATCATAGACCGCCGCAAACCCTGTATATGCTTCCATGTTATTCCTCCTGTTTCATCTTCCCATTATAGCAAGACTGTCTCTCGATGTCGATATCTTTACACAAGGATTTCCATCGCTTTTTCCTATTAATATACTTCACTTCCGAACGGCATCAGCGCCAGCTTAGCAAGTTTAAACTGCTGTATTCCGAACGGAATACCGATGATCGTAGCACAAAGCACTGCCCCGATCAGAACTGATTCTAATGCCAGCGGCAGCCCTGAAACTATGATCCATATAATATTCAACAGAAGCGATCCTGCTCCGCCGCCGTATTTTACTTCCTTTCCAAACGGAAAGAAACTAAGTGACGCAAATTTAAAACACTGCAGTCCCACAGGAATCCCGACAATCGTAATACACCAGAGCACTCCTGCAAACAGCCAGCTGATCCCGCTAATAAATCCTCCACAGAAAAACCATAATAAATTTCCTAAACATCCCATATTAAAATTCAACTCCTCTCTCGATCCGGTACAATTCTTTCAGGACACGATTTACATTGATCCGGGCATTCACAACCTGATCCTGCATCTCTCCAATCTTCTGCTGCACCATAAGATCTACTAAAAAATTATCAAAAAAGAAATCTGCAAATACAAGGAAATTATCAATTTCTATATTCATTCCTACACAGTCGTTGATATCCTGAAGTTCTCTCTGAAAATTCCAGAGCGCCTTCTTAACCTCCTCCAGTTCTTCCATTGCAGAATTGACTTTCCAGTGTTTCACAAAGCTGATCACAGATCCTCCTCCGATCACATCCAGCCATCCCCAGGATTTTGCGCTTGAAAGATATTTCTCTGCATTTTCTAATTTCTGCATCGCAGCCTCTCCTGCATGAATAGCCTCTCTTAATTCTTTTCCATAGTTTGTTACTTCTTGCATTATCATATTCTCCTTTCTCTTCTTTGCAGCTTCTCTGCGGCAAATGCGATAGAGTGGATAATAAAAAAAAGACTCCTATTATGACATCTGCCACAATAAAAGTCTTGCGTTCTCATTTGATACGGATACCTCTCGGTATCGATTGACGGTTTCAAACCCATCCCGTAGGATGTTTGGCTACTCCCTTTTATCTGCTTGCTATTAAACTAGCATTTTTTAATGATTTTGTCAATAGATTTTTCAAGTATTGATTGCTTTTCTGCCCTTTGCTTTCACATTTTCTTGACACCCTTTCTTACCCACGTTATAATGAACTGGAAAATTTGAACGGAAAGGCAGGTGAGCAGCATGGACGCAGGAGCCAGTTATCCTTCGTGGAGCTTTATAGACAATTTCATCAGGAAAAGGAGTTTTTGTTATGAACAAAGAAATCTTTATGGATCTCTTACAGGCGCGGGAATTCAAGGCTGTAAGAAGTATTTTGAATGTCATGAATGCAGTGGACATTGCTGCTCTCATGTCAGAACTGGAAGATAAAGAGCTTGCACTGGCATTTCGGCTCATTCCGAAGACTAAGGCTGCAGATGTATTTGCCAATATGAATAATTCCATGCAGTCGTATCTCGTTGAGATTTTTACTGAGAAAGAATTGAAAGAACTTCTCGACGAGCTCTTTCTGGATGATACCGTTGATCTTCTCGAAGATCTCCCGGCAAATCTTGTGACACGGATTCTGGAGGCAGTAGACCAGGAGAAACGCACGAAGATTAATACACTTTTAAATTATCCGGAAGACAGCGCCGGCAGTGTAATGACAACAGAATATGTCGATTTGAAGAAGACAGACACTGTGCGCCAGGCGCTCTCCCATATCAAACGAACCGGAATCCACAAGGAAACCATATATACCTGTTATGTTTTGGAGCATCGCCGTCTTCTCGGCATTGTTTCTGCCAAAGATTTGATGACGATGGATGACGATCTCACAATGGAAGAACTGATGGAAACTGAAATCATTTCTGTTTCTACTCATACAGACCAGGAAGAGGTAGCCAAACTGTTTTCAAAATATGATCTGCTTGCGATTCCGGTGCTTGACCAGGACGATCTCATGGTAGGTATTGTTACGTTCGATGATGCGATGGATGTCATCGAAGAAGAGACAACAGAAGATATGGCTCTCATGGGCGCTGTAACTCCAAGTGAAAAGGGATATTTTGAAGCCAGTGTATTTGAACATGCCAAGAACCGTATCGTCTGGCTTCTCGTTCTTATGATTTCTGCTACATTTACCGGTATGATCATTACGAAGTATGAGAATGCATTTGCGGCAGTCCCGCTTCTTGTATCCTTCATTCCAATGTTAATGGATACGGGCGGAAACTGCGGCTCCCAGAGTTCTACATTGATCATTCGCGGTCTTGCACTTGATGAATTCGAATTCAAAGACATTTTCAGGATTATGTTTAAGGAATTCCGCGTTTCTTTACTTGTAGGCGCCTTTCTTGCCCTGGCAAACGGACTGCGTATTTTCCTAATGTATAAAGATATCTCTCTGGCTATTGTTGTATCACTCTCTCTTGTAGCTACAATCATTATTTCTAAATTGATCGGCTGTACACTGCCGCTGTTTGCCAAAAAATTCCATTTCGATCCGGCAATCATGGCGGCGCCTCTCATTACAACAATCGTAGATACCTGTTCTGTCATGATCTATTTCCAGATTGCAACAATGATTTTCCATCTGTCAGTTTAATTACTTAAAAAGCTGCGGAACGCCAAAATGTTCCACAGCTTTTTTTATTTTCAGAGAGCAGCTTCTCTTTTGTATTCTATTTTACTTTAATTTCGTGAATCCATCCTTCCGGCGCTTCAATTCGTCCCATCTGGATTCCGGTCAGTGTGTCATACAGCTTCTTCGTAACAGGTCCCATCGCTTCCATACCGCTTGGGAAGCAGATTTCTTCCCCATGATCCACAATCTTTCCTACCGGAGAAATAACTGCTGCTGTCCCACAAAGTCCACATTCTGCAAATGTTTTTACTTCTTCAAGTGTTACTTCCCGCTCTTCCACTTCCAATCCCAGATATTCTCTGGCAACATAGATGAGTGAACGTCTCGTAATCGAAGGTAAAATACTGTCTGACTTTGGCGTAATCACTTTATTATCTTTTGTGACAAAAATAAAATTCGCACCTCCGGTCTCTTCTACTTTTGTTCTTGTACCCGGATCCAGATATAAATTCTCATCATATCCTTCTTTATGAGCTGTCATAATTGCATGAAGGCTCATTGCATAGTTCAGTCCGGCTTTAATATGTCCTGTTCCATGCGGCGCCGCCCTGTCAAAATCAGATACTTTAATCGTAAGCGGCTTTGCACCGCCTTTAAAATACGGTCCCACCGGTGTTACAAATATACGGAACTGATATTCATCTGCCGGTTTCACTCCAATGACTGGATTTGTGCCAAACAGATATGGGCGAATATATAAAGTAGCTCCGGAGCCAAACGGCGGAACCCACTCAGCATTCGCCGCTACAACTTGCTCCACTGCTTCCACAAACTTCTCTTTCGGAAATACCGGCATTTCAAGCCGTCTCGCAGAATCTTCCATACGCTGTCCATTCAGATCCGGCCGGAATGTGACAATTCTTCCGTCTTCTGTTGTATATGCTTTTAATCCTTCAAAACACGTCTGCGCATACTGTAGTACACCTGCACACTCATTGATAACGACATTCGCATCCGATGTCAGCTTTCCTTCCTGCCATTTCCCATCTTTAAAATCTGCAACGTATCTCTGATCTGTCTGTACATAGGCAAATCCAAGATTGGCCCAGTCCATCTCTTTTTTCTCCATATTCCTTCACTCCAATCACTATTGCTGGCACATTTGCACTTTTTATGCTCTTCATTATAATACGGTCAAACATAAAATTCAAGAGTGCGCTCTGTTTTTATTCTCTTAGCGTTCGTTCATGCTGATCGCCTCAATTCCAACGCTTCCCCCTCTTACCACTTCAATCTGCTGAAATTCTTTCTGCATTAATTCAATTACGGAATCATTTTTCGCTGCTGTCTGAACGAATTCTAAAAGCAGGCTGTCTCTTCCGTAGTCCACAACTTCAGCCCGAAACGCCTGGGCAATCTGAAAAATCTCTTCCTTATCTTCATGACTGCAATTTCTGACTTTAATATATAAAATCTCTTTCATACAAACAGAAAGATCTGTAAAATCAATGACTTTAATCACTTCTACCATACGGTTCAGCTGCTTTTTAATCTGCTCAAATGTCTCTTCATCGCTTTTTGTCTCCAGCGTCATCCGAGACACCGTCGGATCTTCCGTTGTTCCGACGGTCAGACTCTCCAGATTATAACATTTCCCTGAAAATAACCCTGAAATCTTAGAAAGCACACCTACCTGATTCTCGACATATAGAGAAATCCATCTCTTTTTCAAATGATTATTCATATCCGTACCTCCTAACTCATCAGCATTTCTTCCAATGTACCGCCCGGCTTTAACATCGGATATACCATTTCTTCACTGTCAATAATAAACTCTATCACTGTCGGTGTTTTCGTATTTTCCTTTGCCTGCAGAAACGCATCCCGGATTTCTTCCTCTTTTGTAACCCGGATTCCGCAGGCTCCATAACTCTCTGCCAGCTTCACAAAATCCGGAAGGTATGGAGGACATTCGCAGTTCCCGCATTGACCGTCACAACTTCTCCGATACTTCAAACAAGTCATCGAATACCGCTTCCCATAAAATAATTTCTGCCATTGACGCACCATCCCAAGAAAACTGTTATTAAACACGCATAAAACAAGTGGCAGTTCCTGTGCTGCAGCTGTCGCCAGTTCCTGAATATTCATCTGCATGCCTCCATCTCCGGAAAACATAACTACTGGCACATCCGGACATGCGATCTTTGCACCGATAGCACCAGTCAGACCATATCCCATTGTTCCAAGACCGCCTGAAGTCAGCAAACGACGTTTTTCATTGAGACGAAGAACTGCGTTACCCACATCTGATGCTGTCCAACATCCGTCACAGCAATCATATCATCAAAAACTTCGTCTGCAGTTTCAATGATTTTCTGAGGACTCATACCATTTCTCTTTTTCATCTGGAGCGGATACGCTTCTTTCCAGTCTCTGATCTGGGCGATCCAATCTTTCTTTTCGCAGTTTTCCACATATGCTAGCATTTTCTCAATCGCTTCTTTCGCGTCTGCAACGATTGGAATATCTACCTGAATGTTCCTGGAAATAGATGCCGTATCAATATCAATATGAACAATCTGTGCATTTGTAGCAAATTCATGCAATTTTCCGGTAATCCGGTCATTAAAGCGTGTGCCGATAGAAAACAGAAGATCACAGGCCCCTACCGCCATGTTTGCCGCATAGGTACCGTGCATTCCAAGATTGCCGATATACAGCGGATGGTCTGACGGAATTGCTCCCTTTCCCATAATCGTTGTCACAACCGGAATTCCTGTCTTCTCCACTAATTGGCGAAATGCTTCGTTGGCTCTGGAAATATTCACACCGCCGCCCGCCAGAAACAGCGGCCGCTCTGCTTTGTGGAGCATCTTGATCCCTCGTTTTAACTGACCAATATGTACCGGTGGATTTGGCTTATATCCACGAATCGATACTTCCTTTGGATATTCCGAACTTCCAAGTTCTGCCATGACATCTTTCGGAAGATCTACCACTACCGGACCCGGCCGCCCTGTCCGGGCAATATAAAATGCTTCCTTCACAATTCTTCCCAAATCTTCTCTTCGTTTCACAGTAATTCCATATTTGCAGATTGTTCGTGTGATTCCGATGATATCCACTTCTTGAAACGCATCATTGCCGATCAGATTCACCGGAACCTGGCCGGTAAAGCATACAAGCGGAACGCTGTCATAATTGGCAGTGGCAATTCCTGTCACAAGATTCGTTGCTCCCGGACCACTTGTCACAAGGCAGACACCAACTTTTCCGGTTATGCGTGCATACGCATCTGCCTCATGCACAAGCGCCTGTTCATGCCGCGGAAGAATTACTCGCGTATGATCCTGTTTCCACAATTCGTCACAAATATCTATTGTGCAGGCGCCCGGATATCCAAATAATACCTCAACTCCTTCTTCTTTTAATGCTTTTACAAGTAATTTATTCCCTGATATTTTCTTCATCCGCTTTCCTCCTCTATTGCCTCTGATAAAAAAACACCCCGGACAAAACTGCCGGGGTGCTCATTCTCTTCCAGATAACGGAACTTCTAATACGCTCCCGTGTCATTCATGAATTCCGCAGCCATTGCGGAATTTCTTCAATAAAAACATTATATGATTACATTACATCAATGTCAACACAGCGTATTTAACCAACTCTCAGATTAAATTATATCAATTCTATTGTATTTCTATACTCGCTCATATTTAGCAAAAACATATTCCAAATCGAAGTACGTCTGCTCCTCTGTAACTCCTGTCATCTTCCAGTCTTTCATTTCGTCCAGGTTTGGGAAAAATGTATCAGCCTCATAGACATGGTCGATCTTCGTTACATAAGCTGTATCACAGTACGGGAGCAGCTGACGGTAAACGCTTTCCCCACCGATTACATAAATATCTTCCGATGGATATTTCTTCAGCTCTTCTATCATCTCTTCCAATGTTCCTACAACTACAGCGTCCTTTACTTTGTAATTTTGATCTTTTGTCAGAACGATATTGGTTCGGTTTTTCAGCGGCTGTCCCCCCGGAAAACTTTCCAGTGTCTTTCTTCCCATCGCAACGACTTTTCCGCTCGTCGTCTCCCGGAAAAACTTCATATCTGCCGGTATACTTACGAGAAGCTTATTGGATAAGCCAATCGCCCAGTTTTTATCTACAGCAACAATCAGATTCATGTCTTTCTCCTCCTAAACTGCAATTGGAATATTTTTAATCTGCGGTCCAGCCACATACTCATCCAGGCGTACATCGTCTTTCGTAAACTGATAAAAATCTTTTATCTCCGGATTCAGCCAGAACTTCGGTGCAGGATGCGTCTCTCTTGTAATCAATTCCTCCACAAGTGGGATATGGCGGTCATAAATATGTGCATCTGCAATCACATGCACAAACTCACCCACATTCATATCGCAAACCTGCGCCAGCATATGTACAAGAACAGCATATTGACAAACATTCCAGTTATTAGCTGCCAGTACATCCTGAGAACGCTGGTTTAAAATTGCATTTAATATCAGACGATCGCTTCCTGCCTTCTTCGTCACATTAAATGTCATACTGTAGGCACATGGATACAGATTCATCTCATGCAGATCCTGGTGTACATATATATTCGTCATAATTCGTCGGCTGTACGGATTATTCTTCAGATCATAGATCACCCGGTCAACCTGATCCATCGTTCCCTCACGATACTGATGCTTTACCCCAAGCTGATATCCGTATGCTTTACCGATAGAGCCATCTTCGTCTGCCCAACTGTCCCAGATACGCGGTCCCAGATCATGAATATTATTCGATTTCTTTTGCCAAATCCATAAAAGCTCATCCGTACAGCTCTTAATCCCGGTTTTGCGAAGTGTCAGCGCCGGAAATTCTTTCGACAGATCATAGCGGTTCACAACTCCAAATTGTTTTACCGTATATGCCGGCGTTCCGTCTTCCCAATGCGGGCGCACTTTTTCTCCTTCTGTGCTGCATCCATGATCGATAATCTCACGGCACATTTTAATAAACACCTGATCTGCATAACTCATGTCTCTTCCTCCTCATTTCTCCTATCTGGAATGAACCAGTGCAAATACTTTTGCCTTAGACAGCATCTGCAAAACTACATATAGAAGCAGTGCATCTACCGGCACAGATACGAGTTGTTTTACCGCTCTTGCCGGAAGCAATACAAAAAATGCCTTTCCATACATGACAGACAGCCACAGCGTTCCAAGCAGCAGATTAACGAGCACCGCTACAAGAATCTTCGCTGCAAAAATCCGTTTCAAATTGATTGGGCGATGATAGAGCATGATTCCGTAGATCACCGGTCCGAGAATCGCATTCAACGTCCACCCAAAGAAAAATGCTCCGGTCGGCTTCATAATATATTTAAGGATGTCTCCGACGCCTCCCATGAGCCCGCCTACGACAGGTCCAAACATAAATGCAGCCAGTTCATTGGCCAATCCTGAAAAGCCGATTCTCAGAAAATCTGTTACCTGAACAGAAAAATAACCGAGAATTACCCCGACCGCAATCAGCATTGCCGTAATCGCAATACAATTCACATGCTTTAGTTCACACCAGGAGTTTACAAACTGTTCTTTTAATTTTCTCATAAAAAATACCTCCTTTGCAGTAGTCCGAAAGCTACGCATAGCAGGTATACCTTCCCGGGAACTTCAGGCTCCTTCTCTATGTGTAGCAGCGGGATGCGAAATGCGCACCGCAAGTATAAATACTTTTCGTTCAGCCGGCAACTCCCCGTCCGTCTGACACTTAACGCGCTCATCTCTACTCTGCTCTTGCTTAATTGTCTATACAGGCAACAGTTACCTGTACAATCACAAGTGTAACACAATTTTGGCAGGATAGCAACCTGCCTTTTTCTTAAAAATGGGTACAAAAAAAGCACGAGACGGGATTCGAACCCGCGACCCTCGCCTTGGCAAGGCGATACTCCACCACTGAGCCACTCGTGCATCTTTTGTTTTGTTCAGCACCGCTTGAACAATTGATATTATATTACAGGCAACCACAGATGTCAACACTTTTTTTAACTTTTTTTTTTTTTTTTTGTGATTGCCTGCACAACCATATCTTTAGAATCCCAATTCTTCTCCTACGAGAATGACTTTAATTCTTCCCTCATGTCTTGACCGTCTTGTCACAACAATCTCACAACACATGCAGCCCGGAGACTGGCAGTCACCGCACATTCCTGTCATTTCACAAGGTGTATTCGGATGAAGTCTTGCTGCATTGGCAGGACTGGATACATTGCGGATTCGTGGAACTGCACTTTCAATATCCGGCACAATCTTATTCACACCTGCAATTACAATTACATATTTCGGTCCATGGATCAGGCATGCTACCCGATTGCCGTTGCCGTCAATATTGACAAGCTCTCCGTCCAATGTAATTGCATTTGTACTCATAAAGAAATAATCTGCTCCAACAGACTTCTGATAAAATGCTCTCTGCTCTTCCGGTGTCTTCGCTGTTGACCGGTCAAGCACATCATAATCTCCATTTTTCAAAAGATCCATCACACCGCTCTCAGAAAGCGTCACAGAGCCTCCCCAAGTCACAGAAGCTCCTTTTTCCACCAGTTCCTTTACTTTCTCTACCGCCTCTTCTTTTGTTGCACAGTAGAAGCCTTCCATATTACGTTTTGCAAGTCCTTTGATAATTCCTTCTGCCTGCTTTGCATATGCGATTTTTTTAGCTTCATTCATCATACTGCACCTCCTGTAAAAATTAGTTTTTAAAACATTCTACAATGTTTGTATAACCCATTTCCGCCAGCTGTTCTTTCTGGAACTTTTTATTTTTCTTCATATTCAGGACTGTAACCTGCTTACCAGCGGCACGCTCATCACATGCTGTCTTCATAATGTTGATAAATTCACTCTGCGGAAGCCCTTTCTCTAACAGGTAAGCTTTCTTTTCTTCCTGATGCGGTACTTCGTATCCTCGTTCAAGAAGCAGCATGACAATTCTCTCAAATCCAATGGAAAATCCACATGCCGGCGTATTCTGTCCGGTAAATTTGCCAATCATCTCATCGTATCGTCCGCCGCCGCCAACAGACCCCCCGATTCATCCATAGCAATCTCAAAAATCGTACCTGTATAGTAAGACATCCCACGCACAAGCGTTGGATCAAATTTGATCGCAAAATCTGCTGATTTTACTTCCAATACACTTGTAATAATCTTTTCCAGACTGTCTGCCACTTCTGCGTCCAGATATCCTTCCAGCTTTTCTTTACAGAAACGAACGCCTTCCACATCTGTCGTAATCAGCTCAAACAATTCCAGATATTTATCGATGGATTCCTTCGCATACCCGGAAGCTGCCAGCTCCGATGCCACTCCCTCCAGTCCGATCTTATCCATCTTGTCTAAAATGATAAATACATTATCATAATCTGCTTCTGCAAATCCGCTGTAAGCTGCCATTGCTTTTAACATTCTTCTGTCATTAATCCGGATCGTAAAGTTTTTAAAATCAAGCTTTCCAAGCAATGTTGTCGTAGCAAGGATAAGTTCGATCTCTGCAATATTTCCAGCCTCACCGAGAATGTCAATATCGCATTGCATAAACTGGCGGAAACGTCCTCTCTGAGGTCTGTCTGCACGCCATACATTTCCCATCTGAAGTGCCTTAAACGGAGAAGGCAGCTCATTGGCATTGTTGGAATAATATCTGGAAAGCGGAAGTGTCAAATCATAACGAAGTCCTCCGTCTACAAGATCTGCCTCTGTCTTAGCTTCCGCAAGTTTCAATTTCTCGCCGCGTTTCAAAATCTTGAAAATCAGTTTTTCATTTTCTCCACCCTGTTTACTGAGCAGGTTATCAATATGTTCTACACAAGGAGTTTCCATTGAAGAGAAGCCGAAACTTTTGTAAGTTTCTTTGATCATATGAATGACATAGTCTCTGATCTCCATTTCTCTCGGAAGCATGTCCTTCATACCAGTTACCGGTTTTTTCTTTAATGCCATAATAATTCTCCTTTTCTGTCTATCATTTCGTCTATTCGTGCAATGTATTCTTTCAGATCTTTTACATTCTCCGCACGTTCAATCCGACAGCCGTTCCCGGAAGCTTCCGGCCACACCGCCTTTGTGCTGGCGCCCGCCCCGCAGGCAACGATTGTCTGTTTCTCTTCCATAATAAGTATATTGTATATTCCCGCTTTGTCAACCTTCGCATAGCCAACATTTTCAAAATTTCCTGCGATATTTTTCTGACGGTACAGATAATAAGGCGTCATCCCCATCTTCTCTGCATATTCATAAGACAATTCAATCATGCCGGACAGATCTTTCGCCATCTTTTCCTCTTCCTCAGCTGTTCTCCGGAATTCTTCCATCTGACGAAGCTTTGACGCCCGCTTTACCGCAAGAGAATGTACGGTAAGATTGTCTGGATCCAGACGACAGATTGCCTTTAATGTATCTTCCATATCCTCCGGTGTCTCTCCCGGAAGCCCTGCGATCAAATCCATATTAATATTGTCAAATCCAAGTTCCCGCGCCATCTGGTATACTTGTATGATATCGTCTACCGTATGTCGTCTCCCGATCAGATCCAGTGTCTTCTGCTGCATCGTCTGAGGATTAATTGAAATACGGGAAATCCGATGTTTTCGAAGCACTTCCAGTTTCTCCCTCGTAATACTGTCCGGACGACCTGCCTCCACGGTAAATTCCAGCAAAAACTCATAAGAAAAGGTCGCTTCCAAATGGCTCAGCAGGCGGTCGAGCTGCTCTGCACTCAATGTTGTCGGAGTCCCTCCGCCAATGTAGATTGTATTTAATTTCTTTCCCTGCATATGCAATCCTACCGCGGAGATTTCTTTAAACAATGCTGTCAGATACTCTTCCACATAATTCTTCCAGGAAGCAAGCGGATAGGAAGTAAATGAACAGTAAATGCATGTTGTAGGGCAAAAAGGAATCCCCACATACAAGCTGTATCCATTCTCATAATCCAGCTTTTCCAGAAGCATTTTCTCGCGCTTTGCAATTTCCAAACCCAGTCGCGCCTTCTCCTCAGTCATTAGGTAATGCGTCTGCATCTCCTCTAAGATTTCTTTTTCTTTTCGTCCTTCTTCGAGAGCTCCCATCATAATCTTCGTCGGACGAATTCCGGTAAGGATTCCCCAGGCAAGTCCTTTTCCTGTCAGTTTCTCATATGTTTCGTAAACAAATCTATTTACAAAATACTTCTTTTCCTTTCGTTCCGGGATGTTTTCCACACTTGCATGGGGAATTTCCAAAAGTTTTTCTCCATTTCTCTCTGCTTTTATCAACAGATCCGCTTCCGGACAGATTTCCTGCACAATTTCTTCTCCCGGAAAAAATGCTTTTGTCAAATGATATACATCATACGGATATATTTCATTCTGAAAAATTAATTTGATCATAGTTTCCTCCTGTTATTTGCCGGAAACAAAATTTGGAGGATGCCTCGTCTCGCCGAAGCATCCTCTGTCTGCTCATATTGCTATACAATATATGGATTTTGTTTCTTCTCATCTCCAATGGTCGTTGCTCCCATATGCCCCGGAAATACCTTCACTTCTTCCGGAAGTACAAGAAGCCGTTCTTTGATGGAACGGATCAATGTACTTTCGCTTCCCGTTGGAAGATCACTTCTTCCAACCGATGCCTGAAACAGTGTGTCTCCGCTGAAAAGCATATTCTCCTGTTCCATATAGTAACAGCAGCCATCCGCCGTATGTCCCGGTGTGTAGATCACACGGAAACGAAATCCGGCAAGTGCTAATACCTGTCCATCCCGTACTGTTTCAAGATGCTCGAGTGTCAGTCCATTCGTATAAGTTGCCGACAGGTTCTTTTTCGGATCATCCACGATGCACTCCTCAGAATCATAAATATATACCGGCATCTCATAGTCCTCACGCAGCCCCGGAACTCCCATCATATGGTCAAAATGTCCATGTGTCAGAAGAACCGCCACCGGCTTTAATGCTTCCTGCTCCAGATACGCTTTCATCTTCTTATTATATCCGCCCGGATCTACGATCACAGTCTCTTTTGTCTCTTCATTTATCACAAAGTAACAATTCGTTCCCAAAATTCCTGCTGAAAAAATCTCTATTTTCATAATTTGCTCTTACCCCGCTGTACGTTCTATATCCATAATCTCCGGAAGCTGTCTTAGCTTCTCTGTCACTCTCGTCAGTTCTTCCCTGCCATGCACGACAAAGCCCATCTCAATTGTTCCGATGCCCTGTTTGTTCGTTCGAACATTCATCGTCTTCACATCAATCTTCATCTCTGTAAAGACTTTGGAAATCTCCATTAAGACACCCGGCTTATCTGCTGCATACATCTTGACCTGAGCCAGATACGTTCCCTCACCGCCGGCGCTGCCTTCATTCTCCCACTCAGCATCGATCAGTCTTGCCCGTTCAGCTTCTGTCAGATGCAGCACATTCACACAGTCTGTCCGGTGAATCGTAAGTCCGCGTCCGCGTGTAACGAAACCAACAATCTCATCTCCGGGTACCGGATTGCAGCATCTTGAAAAACGTACTGCAATATCGTCAATTCCTTTCACAACAATTCCACTCTTGGACTTTGTAACATGTACTTTGTTCTTAGCCGCCTCCGAAACACGTTCAAGAATCGTCTCATCTGTGATAGCTTCTTTATGGTCCTTCGTATACTCTTCTACAAGCCTGTTTACAACCTGACCTTCTTTCAAGCCGCCATGACCAATTGCCGCCAATACGGAATCCCAGTCACGAAAACCGTATTTCTGCTGCACAACCTGTTCATATTTCTGTTTCAAAAGATCTGAAAGCGTAATTCCTTTGGACTTACAGTATGCATAAAGCATCTCCTTGCCTCTGGTAACATTCTCTTCTTTGAATTCTTTCTTAAACCACTGATTGATCTTGTTCTTCGCCTGTGTACTTCGGACGATATTCAGCCAGTCACGGCTTGGACCTTTGGAGTTCTGAGATGTCAGGATCTCAATGCGGTCACCGTTCTGGAGCTTATATTCAATCGGAACTAATTTCCCGTTCACTCTGGCACCGACCATCTTATTACCGACAGCGCTGTGAATACTATAGGCGAAATCAATCGGTGTGGAACCATTCGGAAGGTGCTTCACATCTCCATTCGGTGTAAAGCAGTATACCTCTTCTGTAAACAGATTCAGATCTCCCTTGAGCAGACTCAAAAATTCTCTGTTATCTGTATTCTGCTGCCACTCAAGAATCTGTCTGAGCCAGCTTAATTTCTCTTCTTCCTGTACTCGGATGTTCTTCTTCCCGTCATTGGATTCTTTATATTTCCAGTGAGCCGCGATTCCGTATTCTGCCGTCTTATGCATCTCTTCTGTCCGGATCTGAATCTCAAACGGCTGTCCGACAGAACTCATAAGCGTCGTATGGAGCGACTGATACATGTTCGCCTTCGGCATTGCAATATAATCTTTAAATCTGCCCGGGACCGGTGTATACATCTCATGGATCACACCAAGAGCCGCATAGCAGTCCTTTACGGAATCTACAATAATACGCACAGCAAATAAATCATAAATCTGATCTACTGTCTTATCCTGATTGACCATCTTTCGATAAATGCTGAAGAAATGCTTTACTCTTCCCTTCACATCTGCCCGAATCCCTGCGTTGGCCATATGATTGGAAACTTCATCCACAATCTGACTTACAAATTCTTCTCGCTCCGTCTTTCTTGCATTAATCTGTCTGACAAGATCAAAATATACTTCCGGTTCTGAATATCTGAGCGCCAGATCATCAAGTTCTGTCTTAATCTTGGAAATACCAAGCCGCTGTGCCAACGGTGCATAGATGTCCATTGTTTCCTGTGCCTTCTCCTTCTGTTTCGCCGGCGGCCAGAATTGCGCTGTTCTCATATTATGAAGACGGTCTGCAAGCTTGATCAAAATAACACGGATATCTTTCGACATGGCAAGAAACATCTTACGCAGCGTCTCTGCCTGCATCTCAAGCTTATCTTTATCCTTTGAGTATGACAGCTGACCGATCTTCGTAACACCTTCTACAAGAAGCGCAACTTCCTCTCCAAACTGTGCTGCAATCTCTTCCGATGTCATTACCGTATCTTCTACAACATCATGCAGAATTCCTGCAACAATTGTCTCTTTATCCAATTCCAGATTGGCAAGAATAATTCCTACCCAGAGCGGATGAATGATATACGCTTCCCCTGACTTTCGAAACTGTCCTTCGTGGGCATCCTTTGCAAGCTGATAGGCTTTCTGTACGATCGTGAGGTCTGCTGACGGATGGTATTTCCGGATCCTTTTGATCAGAACATCATAAAGTTCATCCGGATCCTGATAGTCTTTCGGGTCTTTGACTGCGTGTCCATCTACAATCTTTAATGCCGGATTCTCAATCTTCTTGCTTTCTTCTTCCATCTCTCTTCCCTCCCATTCCTTCGTACAAATAAAAAACGTGTATTTTATTATACCACTCTTCCCTGCAATATTCAAATTATTCCTTTATAATCATAGTAATTATCGATAATTTTGGACAACAATCTGCATTTTTTTCTGTCCTCTGTACTCATTGATCCCCGGATAATAGGTAAATGCCATCCTGGCTCCTTCTACTGTCCCATATACAGATTCCACATAGGTATAAAATGCTTCAACATCTCCAAAATACATTGCTTCCAGACAGGTGCCTGCATTATCTCTCACATACATTTTCAAAACATTTTTATTTTTGCCCAGTATCCTTGCTTCCAGAATTTCCAGGTTTTTCTCCACAAACAGAGGTTTTCGGTTCCCTTTTCCAAAAGGCGCCAATAATTCTATCTCATTTACAAAAGATTCTGTTACTGCTCCCAAAGGCATCTGCATATCAATACTTACCTTTTCAATCAGATCTTCCTCTGTCAGTCGGCAGAGATGATTTAACCTGCTGCGGAATTTCTCCAGATTCTCTTCCGGCATAGAAACTCCTGCCGCCAGTTTATGTCCGCCGAATTTTGTAAATAATTCACTGCAGCGGTTCATTTCCTCATACATATGATACGTTTCAATGGAACGTCCGGAGCCTTTGATTCCCTCCTCAGCCTTCGTTAAAACAAACACCGGTTTATGGTACCGCTCCCGGATTCTTCCGGCCACAATCCCCGCCAGACTTTCATGGCAGTCCGGAAGATACAATACAAGCACCCGGTCTTCCGGATACATTCTTCTGCCTGAGCCGCCGCCAGTTCCACTGCCTTTTCTGTCATATCTTTCCGGTTATCATTTAAAGCCTTCAACTCTCCTGCCAGAATATCTGCATCCCGCTTATCGGAAGCTTCCAGAAGCCGCAATGCTCTTTTCGCAGTATCCAGACGTCCTCCCGCATTAATACATGGACCAATGACAAACCCAATATGATACGTTCCGACTGTTTCCGGATCTACACCTGTTACTTCCATCAAAGCTTTTAATCCATGATTTTTTGTCCGTCGGAGCATTTCCAAGCCCTGCTTTACAAAAATCCGATTTTCGCCAACAAGATCCATCACATCTCCCACTGTAGCAATTGCCACATTTTCCATGAGATCATCAATTTCATCTGCATCGCCTGCCATCACATTGTATACTGCCTCCATAAGCTTATAAGCCACCGCTGCACCGCAAAGCCCTTTAAACGGATAAGGACACCCTTCCTGCTTTGGATCTACCACCGCATCTGCCGGCGGCAGATGATATTTACGCCCTTCCTCCGTCTCCTCAAATGGAATTTCATGGTGGTCTGTCACAATAACTGTCAGTCCCATCTCCTTTGCATAGGCAATTTCCGATGCCGCTGCAATTCCATTATCACACGTCACAATGGTATCGATTTCTGCTTCCAATGCCCGATCGATCAGATCCCGGTTCAATCCATATCCGTCTTTCATCCGATCGGGAATATCCGTATCTACATTTCCGCCAAGCCTTCTGATTGCTTCTGATAAAATATAGGTTGCATTTACTCCATCAATATCATAATCGCCAATAATTCGTATCGCATCACCTCCGCGTATCTTCTCGCAGAGAATTTCAACCGCAACATCCATATCTTTCATCAACATTCCGTCGAAAAGATCTGCAATCGTTCCATACAGATAATTATGAATTTCCTCTTCGGATATCACATCGCGATTTCGTATCAGACAGGCAAGTCTCGGACTGATTCCGAATTTTTTTCCGATTTTCTGAAAATCTGCTCCTTTTCTTAAAATAAACCATTTCTCCATATAAATGCCCCATTTATCCAAAAAGGGCGTTCCGCCTTCCGGAACACCCTCCTGTATTTTTATTCTGCTATTTTATTTTTACCAATTTTTGTCTTCATAAGATACCACAGTGAACCTGTAATACATACAGAAGAATATGCACCCCAGACAATTCCTACCATAAGCGGAAGCGCAAATTCTTTAATAGAACTTACACCCATAACATAAAGTACTGCTACCATAATAAAAGTTGTCAGGGAAGTATAAATACTTCTCGTCAGCGTTCTTGTAATACTGCGGTTGACCACTTCCTGAATCTTCTCTTTTGTCTTTACTCCATGGATTGTCTTTAACTCTTCACGGATACGGTCAAAAATAACAATCGTTGCATTGATTGAATATCCGACAATCGTCAGCATACATGCAATAAAGGTTGTTCCGACAGAAATTCTTGCCACACCGTAGAATGCAATGACAACAAGCACGTCATGAAGTAGCGCTGTAACGGCACTTGTAGCGAAACGGATATCACTGAATCGGAACCAGATATAAAGAAGCATACAGATCGCTGCGATCACAACTGCAACAACCGCATCGGCACGCATCTCTTTACTAACCGTTGAACTGATATTTTCCGTTGTAATTTGATCTTCTTTGGCGCCAAACTGCTCTACGAGCGCTTTGGAAAGTTCTTCTCTTGTCTCCAGATCCAGCGTCTGCGTTTTAAAGATCACTTGCGTTGTTCCTTTTACAATCTGCTGCTGTACATTCTTATCGCCTGTAATCTTTTCAATGACCGGAATAATTTCCGCATCGACTTCTTTCAATGTGTACTCCTTATCAAATGTCACATTTGTAGAAGTTCCTCCCTTGAAATCAAGGCTGTAATTAAACGCACCTTTTCCCTGACTTGCATTGAAGCCCATAATTCCGAATCCAATCACCATAATTGCAATAGAAAATGCAAAGAAATACTTCTTCTTGGCAAGGAAGTCAATACTTCCTTTCCCACTCTTCGGATTGTAGAATTTCACATCGCGGAATCCAACAGCATACAGCGCGTTCACAATAAATTTCGTCACAAAGATTGCTGTGAACATCGAAAGCACAATACCAAGTGCCAATGTCTGTGCAAATCCTTTTACACTTCCGGTTCCCTTCAGTCCTAACACAAGAGCTGCGATCAGCGTTGTCACATTACCGTCGATAATCGCAGAGAGCGCTTTCTCAAATCCGGTCTTTAACGCTGTACGGACAGTTCTTCCTGCCGCCAGTTCTTCCCGCACCCGGGCAAAGATAATGACATTGGCATCTACCGCCATACCGATAGACAGGATAATACCTGCAATTCCCGGAAGTGTCAGCGTAATATCAAATGCGTTTAACACAACCAGCGTCAATCCTGTATAGATCAGAAGTGCAAGTCCGGAAGCAAGTCCCGGAATCAGGTATACAATACACATAAAAATAATGACAATCGCAAGTCCGATCGCACCGGCTTTTAAACTTGTCGATACCGCTTCTTCTCCGAGCTGTGCGCCGACAACATTGGAACGGAGTTCATGAAGTTCTAACTGAAGTCCTCCGATACGGATTGTGGAAGCAAGATTTTCTGCCTCTTCAAAGCTTGCCATACCGGTGATCTCTGCTGTTCCTCCGGAAATTTCACCATTTACGTTCGGCACACTGACAAATGCATCATCATAATAAATACCAATCGTATCTCTGCCGGCTTCGAAAGCTGTTTTTGTTGCTTTCGCAAATTTTGTTGTACCTTCTTTTGTCAAAGTCAGTTCTACCACATACTGTGTCGCACCTGACTGCTGATCTTCATACTGTCCGGCCTTTGCAGAACTTACATCTGTACCATTTAATACAATTCCGCCATTCTCCTGGAGTTCACTGAGCTCTTTCGTCAGCTTATACTCTCCCGTTGCAGTATCTAATGTATAGTTCTCATTGCCCTCTGCATCTTTGTGGGCAATAAAATAGAGTGAGCCTGGTTTTCCAAGTTCTGTTAATACTTTATTGGCATCAGACACCCCCGGAATTTCAATATTGATCCGGTCATCGCCTTCCTGATAAACAGTTGCCTCTGTACTATATTGATCTACACGCTTCTGAAGCTTATAGATGGTATCGTCCATCGCTTCCTGTGTAATCTTATCCCCTTGTGCCTGGTAGGTGATGCTGACACCGCCGGCAAGATCAAGTCCAAGCTTAATGTGCTCTGCCGCACCTGTTTTCTTCGGTCCGAATCCGACAATCGTTGTAAATGCAAGAAGCGCAATTACTGCTGCCGTTGCAATCAGGACGCCTATGCCTTTATTCTTCTTCATCACTTACATCCTTTCCTCTGCCAGAGCTGCCTTAATCATAATTGCACATTCTACTCTCTTGCGCTCCATCTCACAGCCGACTTCATATACGTCATTGATAGAACCGCAAAGCTTATGCCCGTTTGCTGCACATCCGCCGCTGCAGTAGAACTTTGCAAAACAGTTTTTGCATTTTTCTTTTGTGTACACATTGCAGTCGCGGAAACGGTCTGCAATCTCCGGTTTCGTAATTCCCTCGTCCACATTTCCCATCAGGAAATCATCTTCACCGACAAACTGGTGACAAGGATATAAGTCTCCCCACGGTGTTACCGCAAGATATTCTGTTCCGGATCCACATCCGGACATTCTCTTATAAATACACGGTCCGCCTGTCAGATCGATCATAAAGTGGAAGAAGTTAAAACCTTTTCCTTCCTTCTCTCGCTCGATCATATACTTCGCAAGCTTATCGTACTCTTCAAAAATCTTAGGAAGATCTTCTTTCTGGATCGCATACGGCTCAGACTCGTCTCCGACTACCGGCTCGATAGACATCTGCTGAAATCCAAGCTCTGCAAAATGTTTCACATCCTCTGAAAAATCCAGATTGTTTCTTGTAAACGTACCTCGTACATAATAGCGTTCCTGATCTCTGCTGTCTGCAAGCTTCTGGAACTTCGGCACGATCAGATCGTAGCTTCCTTTGCCATTTCGGAACGGACGCATAAAGTCATTGACTTCTTTTCTTCCATCAAGACTCAGGACGACATTGTCCATCTCTTTATTAATGAAATCCTGAATCTCGTCATTGAGCAGCACACCGTTCGTTGTAACAGTAAAACGGAAATGTTTGTCATGGAGCTTCTCCTGCTCTCTTCCGTATGCCACAAGGTCTTTCACAACCTGCCAGTTCATAAGCGGTTCCCCGCCAAAGAAATCGACTTCCAGATTTCTTCTGCTTCCTGAATTTGCAATCAGGAAATCAAGCGCTTTCTTTCCGACCTCGTAAGACATGAGCGCCCGTCTTCCGTGGTATTCGCCTTCTTCTGCGAAGCAATATTTGCACGCAAGATTACAGTCATGTGCAATGTGAAGACAAAGTGCTTTCACAACTGTTTTCCGCTTCTTCACATCCTCGATGATCGGCTCATAAATGTCTTTTGTAAACAGCTTTCCTTCTCTTACAAGCTCTGTAATATCTTCCAGAGCTTCTGCAAGCTCTTCTGCAGGATATTTCTCCTCCAGCTTCTCTCTTACTTCACGGACAGTACTTTCTTCCTGAAGCATCGCCTCTGTCTTATCTGCATTCATGCTGTCAAGTACAGCAATCACATCATACACAAGCTCATCTACAACATGTACGGCGCCGCTGTTGACATCAAGTACGATCCGGTATCCATTGTTCTGGTACTGATGAATCACAACAGTTACCCCTTTCTATATAAATTCTATAACAATAACAAGCAGCGACCTAAGCCGCTGCTCTCACACATCTCAAATATGTAATTTATTTGCTGTGTTCGCAAGTCTGGTTTCCTACTGTGCAGGATGTCTTACAAGCAGACTGGCAAGATGTCTGGCATTCTCCGCATCCGCCTTTTTTCAATGTCTGATTAAGTGTCTGTGTATTCAATGTTTTAATATGTTTCATTTCTTGTTCCTCCTCACGCATAATATTAATCGCATATAGTATAGCATATCTGTATCTGTTTTAAAAGCATTTTTTTCACGAAACCATTCCTCCAGCCATTCCCCCTCCGACACAAAGCAGACAGGTCATAAAAATATTCACTCCACTTCCCTGAAATGTTCTGTAAATGCCAAAGGAAATCAATGCCAGCAGAAGAAAATAACAGATTCCCACAAAAATCCCCCAGAGATAACGTCTCTGTCCTGCAATTTTCCCCATGATAAGTCCGCCTGAAAATGTAGAAATGAAATAAATTACCTTAATCCCAAAGGATACTTTACTCTCATCCAGATTTTGCCAGAACAGCATTGCTGCCAGCAATACAAGAAGCACCCCCGTCACCACATACGATGCCAGAAGTGCTTTCATCATTTGTACCATCCTCATATCTGTTCTTAACTTTTTGTCCATATCTTTCTACCCCTTTCCCGATACAACGCCCAACCAATCGCTTTGCTGTTATCAAAGGGTATGCTCTTCTTATTTCAAATATAACTGATTCTTACCTATTGTTCCATCTGTCTTGCAAGAAAAATTGCTGCGCAGCGGGCAAGTTTCTCCTGCGGCTCTCCAAAAACAGCGCTTCCTTCCCGCCCAAGTAAAATCACAGCTCCAATCGTATCTCCTTCACAGATGACCGGACAGATGAGTTCCTGTTCATATGCTTCCCGTTCCTGCTCTGTAATCGGTACATAAGACACTTCTCCGGCACCGCTTTTTAATAATTCTCTCTTCTCAATAGCTTGCGACAGCTCCTTTGTAATATATTTCTCCGCCAGTTCTTTTCTTCTGCTGCCGCTTGCTGCAATGACCTGATCCTTATCGCAGATACATACGAGACTACCTGTTGTCTGGGCAAGACATTCCGCATACACTCCTGCGAACGTTCCCATCTCACCAATGGGCGAATATTTTTTTAAAATAATCTCCCCTTCCCGGTCTGTAAAAATTTCCAGCGGATCTCCCTCCCGGATGCGAAGCGTCCTTCGAATTTCCTTCGGGATCACAACACGCCCCAGATCATCAATTCTGCGCACAATTCCTGTTGCTTTCATATAAAAAATCCTCCATTGACTATTCTTTCCATTTCTGGGAATAGTATCTGCAAATGAAAGATTTCTTATGCAAAATTTTCTTTACCATTTTCGTATCTGCTTCATCCTGTTTTTAAAAATGATAGATCCGTTTCAGTCTGCTGCCAAGACGGCTGAACAATTCATTTGCAATTGTATCTGCCCGATCTGCCAGTTCTGACATTTGAATTTCTTCTTTACCGTCTCGTCCGACCAACGTCACAACATCTCCTTCTTTTACATCTTCTATTTCTGTCACATCAATCAGCGCCTGATCCATACAGATTCTTCCCACAAGCGGAACGCGTTTTCCATGCACCAGCACTTCTCCTTTTCCACATGACAGCGCTCTTGGCAAACCGTCTGCATATCCGACAGAGATACAGGCAAGTTTTGTTTTTCTCTCAGCCTGAAATGCCCGTCCATATCCTGCCTGTTCTCCTTCCTCAAGTTTTCGCACGGAAGTTACCCTTGCTTTTATCTCCATAGCCGGCGCAACCGGAATCTCCACACGCACTTCATCCCTGCCTGATGAAAGACTCCCATAGAGGAGAATCCCAATTCTTGCATAGTCACATACAAGTTCCGGGTAATTCACAAGTCCATAGCTGCTCTGCATATGCAGCGACGGAAGCGGGATTTGTTCTGATCGTAAATATTTCACTACTTCCTCAAATCTTCTAATCTGTTCCTTCGTAAATAACATATCTTGTGCTTCTTGGCTGTCTGCTGCACAAAAATGCGTATACATGCCGCAGATATGAAATGCCGGATCTAAAAAGAGTCTTTTTATATCTTGAAGCTGATCCCATCTCACTCCCTGCCGATGCATCCCCGTGTCAATCTTTACTTCTGTCTGCAGTCCCTGTTCCCGCCTTTTTAGTGCATCCGCATACGGTAGACTGATAATCGTCTGACAGAGTTCGTATTTCTTTAATTCTCCCGCTCTCTCCGGATCTGTATAGCCGAGGATTAGAATTTTTCCGCAAATTCCTTCCCGCCGAAGTGCAATTCCTTCATCAATCGTTGCCACCGCAAAAGAGCAAACTCCAACAGCATTTAATGCCTTTGCCGTCTCTACAGCTCCATGACCATACCCATTGGCTTTCACAACTGCCATCAGCTCGCAGCCTTCTTTCAGAAATTTTTGAATGATTTCTGCATTTTTCTGTAACTGTTTCAGATTCACTTCTATCCATGCACGGTCTTTTTTCATTGTTTCCTTTCTCATAGCTGTCCTTCTTTCTTATGATCTAAGTTTCCTCTTTCCAATCCATTTCTTGCTGTAACTCCACCCTGCTGCCACTATCATACTGACCACTGTGACACTCACAAACTGGATCAAACTGTTTTCCACCAAAAGCTTCTCCTGATGTATCAACTTTGCCGCTCCGCGCATTCCGATAATCACAAGTGGATGTATCACATAAACTGCAAGCGCAATATCGGCACATTTCGGACGTCTTCTTCCTCTTACATGCAGAAGAAGTGAAAATAGAAAATACATCACCGGCACAAGCATGATATACATACTGTCATGTCTTGGAAGCTCGGCGCTGTGAAGCCAGAAGGCTTCGATAAAAAGCAGCACAGACGAGATGCAAAGACCTATCGTTCCTTCCCGCACCGTACATTTCCTCCCCCGTTTTATACAAGCTCCAAGAAGCAGATAAACCGGTGCAAAAAACAGACCATTTCTCGTATAATTGCATACATGAAAGATTATTTCGTATATCGAACGCACAATGGGAAGATTATGTAATATGCCATAATAGCTATCGCCTAACAGCCCTGCCAGATAGAGCGCAAGCACACACTTCCATGTTGCTTTCATTCCAAATGTATATAAAAGCCATCCGGTAACCGCTACTCCCAACATGACGGCCGGCAGATACCAGAGATGATAAAATGTTCCATTGATCAAAAGATCCCGGACAATTTCTCCGACAGAATTCTTTTGAAAATATCCTGTATAAATATTGACCGGAAGATATAACAGAATTGCCCAGACATAAATCATACCCGTCTTTTTACAAAACTGTTTCAAATGTTCGTATCGTCTTCTTTCGTCTTCCTTTCCTCCAAGCAAAAAGAATCCTGTTGTCATAAAGAAAAACGGAACTGCCGTGCGCGCCGCTATCTTTGTCAGCGCCATATCTGCCAGTTCGTTATAAGATGCCAGCGGCGAAATATGGATTGCTGCTACCAGAACCGCAGCCACCACCCGAAACACATCAATGCCTGCATATTCTTTTGTTTTACTCTCCATTCGTATTTTCACTCCATACGGTCAGGATGAACCCGTCTACATTATTGCCCGATACCTGATACAGTACATCTTCCGGCAATGTGACAAACATTTCCTCTGTACTCTGCCGCAGATAAGAAACGGATGCCGTCCATTCCTCCCCTTTTATTTCCAATGCCTTTTCCGGATACGGATACTGTCTGATCAGTTCAATATATTCTTCCAGGCAAATCGCATGTTCTTTCATAAACCTTGCATGCGGTACTCCTACATATCGAAAATGCCATGGTTCCCAACCGATTTTCGTAACGTTTTCCTTCTCTTTTCCGTAGCGCTCTACAAACCCATATCTCGGCGCTTTCTCCCGGAATTTTTGACAGATTCCCTCATAAGGAAACTCCGGACAAATAAAATCCAGTTCTGTTACCGCCTGTCCAACATCAATCGCAAGTCCTGTCTGATGCTCACTGTGATCCGGAAGCGCCACATACTTTCTTGTAAAGCTTTCTCCATGTTCCAGTAGCGCGTCTTCATAAATCTTTGTCTGCTCTTCAAATGAGCGGTAACCGCTGACGGGAATGATTTCTGCTTCTCCGCAAATCTCCCGAATAAGACATGCAAGCATCGAAGCCGCTCTGTTCCCAAGCAAAACTTCCGGATATCTGCTGTCTGCCGGAACAAGGCGCTGTACTGCATTCTGTCTTTTCAAAGCAAAGTCTTCATTTACAAGAATCAGATCTCCACGATACACATCCTCTTTTCGAAAACACACTTCTCTCATCACATCCTCCTTACCGGCATTTGACAGATACCTGAATCAATTTGTCAAGAATCTCTGCAAATCCCATCCCGATTCCTTTCATCATGTTCGGATAACGGCTATGAGACGTAAATCCCGGAATCGTATTGACTTCATTAAAAATAAGTTCACGCTCCGGTGTCAGAAACATATCGACTCTGGCAAATCCGCTGCATCCAAGCGCCCGATAGATCCGCTTTGCCGTTTCCTGTATTTTACGCTCCGTCTCCTCATCAATTCTTGCCGGCATATGGATCTTAGATGTCTTTAATGTATATTTTTCTGTGTAATCAAAAAATCCTTCCGTCAGCTCAATCTCATCTGCACGTCCTGTCAGAAGTTCTTCGGTTCCGAGAACTGCACATCCTACTTCAAACCCTGCAATCGTCTCTTCTACAATCACTTCGCTGTCATGTGTGAAAGCATTTTCCATTGCATCAAATAATTCCGTTTCTTTATAAACTTTTGTAATTCCAAAAGAAGATCCTGCACGAACTGGTTTCACAAAAACAGGATAGCTGATCTCCCAGATCTGCTCTTTGATTTTCAAAAGAAGTTCTGATTCGTGCTTTGCTTCCAGCCACTGTGCTTTCGAAATCACAACTGCCTTTGGTGCGCGAATGCCTGCCTCTTCTGCCAGACGATGTGCTCTGTCTTTATCCATACAAATTGCCGAAGCCAGCATGCCGCATCCTATCACCGGAATTCCTGCAAGCTCCAGAAGCCCCTGCACCGTTCCGTCTTCCCCATTTTTTCCGTGAAGCATCGGAAATGCAGCGTCAATTTTTATCACCTGCATTTTTCCGTCTCTCCATTCCAGCACACCGTGATGACTTCTGTCCGGAGATATGACTGCCTGGCATAACTCCTCTTCCTGCTCATGCCAACTATCATCCAGCAGTCTGTCTAAAGCTCCGGAATATCGATACCATTTTCCCTCTCTTGTGATCCCGATTCGGATCACCTCATATGTTTTTTCATCTAAATGACTAAGTACTGCATGTGCAGACTGTAATGAAACCGGATATTCTGTAGAACAGCCTCCGAATAATACTGCTATTTTCATAAAATAAAAACCTCCTTACTTTTGATAACATGATTTTATCAAAAGTAAAGAGGTCAATTTTTCGTTTCTCCTCACAGATATAATACAAATTTCTCCGTAAATTCTTTAGATTTTATGAAGATGCCCCGAAGCTTCCGGTTTCACCGCAAGGCAGCTGAATCTCAAACCGAATCACTTCCTCAGCGCTGTAGGCTGTGATTGTTCCGCCATGCAGTTCCACAATCTCTTTGGCAATCGCAAGACCGAGACCGGCACCTCCGCTCTTCGTCGTCCTTGCAGTGTCCAGCCGATAGAATTGTTCAAAAATTCTTGACAGCTTCTCCGGTGGGATCGTTACACCACGGTTTGTACAGGTAATGCAAAGCATTCCTTTCTGATCTTTAGCGTAGTTTACCGAAAATACGATTTCTTCATCTTCATAACTGTAGTTGACTGCATTTCGCAGCAGATTGTCAAATACTCGCTGCAGTTTCCCGGCATCGCAGACGATCATCACATCTTTCGGTGCATCAAGCCGACATGTCAGATGTTTCTCATCCAACATAGGCTGAAATTCAAATGTCAGCTGCTCAAGCATCCGCGTCAGATTTACACGGCTTTTCTCAAGCGTAAGATTGGACAAATTAAATCTCGTAATCTCAAAAAATTCATTGATAAGATCCTCAAGCCGCTCTGCTTTCTCAAGCGTAATAGATAAATATTTCTCTCTTAGCTCTTCCGAAATCTGCTGCTCATCCCGCAGCAGAGTCAAATAACCAATCACAGAAGTGAGCGGAGTTTTTAAATCATGGGCCAGATAAACGATCAAATCATTCTTCCTCTGTTCTGCCTCTTTTGCCGCTCTGGCATTTCGGTCCACAGCGGACTTTACTTTATTCAAATGCATTTCTGCATCCCGCAGATCCGGAGACAGCTCAATCATCTCTCCCTGTTCTTTGTAAATACTCTCCACACCTGTAAGTACATCGATCAGATATTGAAACGGTTTCCGTAAATACCAGAATACCATGAGCAGATATCCCACCATCATGCATAAAATAAAAAACAGATCAATCCGCATCTCAATCCATTTTAGAAAATCGTACAGTGGGCCCGGATACCATGTAATCGAAGAAACCACTGCCATCATAAAGAGATATCCGGCAAACATCAAAATCGGAAAGCCGATCATCCCTGCAATTAATTTCACCAGATATCTTCGGAAAATCCGATAGACCGACTGACGTACTGTATTACTTTCTTTCTTACTCAATCTGATACCCCACTCCCCACACAGTTTTTATAAACTTCGGATTCCGCGCCGGTTCATGCAGTTTCTCCCTGATTCTTCCGATATGCGCCATAACCGTATTGTTATTGTCATAATATTTTTCGCCCCAGATTGCTTCGAACAATTCTTCAGACGCCACTACCTTCCCGCGGTGTTCACAAAGGTACCAGAGAATTTCAAATTCCAGCGGCGTCAGCGGCACTTCTTTTCCATACAGTGTACACTTATGCGTTTCTTTATTAATCAATAAGCCACGAATATCATACTCCTGCTCCCGCTCTTCTGTTTGTTTGGACTGTTCTGCCTGATTATACCTCTTATACCGGCGAAGCTGAGTCTTCACGCGTGCAATGACTTCCAGCGGATTGAATGGTTTCAGAATATAATCATCTGCACCGATCGTCAGCCCCATAATCTTGTCCGCATCTGCCACCTTTGCTGTCAGCATGATGACCGGATAAAAATGTTCCTCGCGGATCTTCTGGCAGATTCGAAACCCGTCAATATCCGGCAGCATCACATCTAAAATTGCCAGATCAAGCTTCGTTGTACGAATACACTCAAGCGCATCTGCTCCGTTATAGAATTTATGGATCAAAAACCCGTCATTACCGAGATACAGCTCCAGAAGATCTGCAATCTCCTTTTCATCATCTACAATTAAAATATGTTCTTTCATGTTCTTTCTCCTGTAAGACATTCTTTATTTATTATACAAAACTCTCTTTGGAAATACAATCTTCTCTCTGGTATTCTGCCTGACTTTTGTGTATAATAAAACTATTCAGAAATGTTAGGAGGAATACATCATGAGTATGACAGATAAAGTAAGAAGCGCTATGGTAGCAGCGATGAAGGCAAGTGATAAAGAGACAAAGGAATCCCTTTCTCTTCTCTTATCTGCCTTAAGAACAAAGCCATCGACAAGCGTGCAGATCTGACGGAAGAGGAAGAAATTCAGGTCGTATTAAAAGAGATTAAACAGACAAAGGAAACTTTAGAATTAACTCCTGAAGACCGGACAGACATCATCAACGAATGCAGACAGCGCATCCAGGTGCTTGAACAGTTTGCTCCAAAGATGATGGACGAAGCTGAGATTCGTCAGATCATTGACGAGACATTACAGGAAGTTCAGATAGAAGCTCCGACCGCGAAAGACAAAGGCAAGATTATGAAAGTCCTGATGCCAAAAGTCAAAGGCAAAGCAGATGGCAAGCTTGTGAACGAAATTCTCATGTCTTATTTCCAGTAAAAATATTTGGGACAGCATTTTCCACGAATGAATGCTGTCCCTTTTTATTGCAGTATATTTTTTACGATAATTCCATATTCTTATGACAATTCTGTTTCAGACAAACCTCCCGGGCTTCGCTTTCTCTTTCCCGATCTGCATTGAGTTTCTCATAGAAATGATATAATTTCTTTGCCTGACACATCACATCCCGCTCTTCAGCACATTTCCGGCCCTGCTGTGTCAGATCCGGAAGGGTTCCATTCAGAATCTCAGGAATCTTTTCCCGAAAATCTTTTAGATTCGTTCCTTTATATACATCCTTTCCATTGATCAGCCAGTCATCATACACCGGGATTGTCCTTAAAAGTACTGGGATTTCAGATGCCAGCGCCTCCAAAACAACAATTCCCTCTGTCTCTTCATAAGATGGAAAGAAAAACAAATCGCAGCTGCTGTATGCCATCTGCAGTTCTTCTTTCGACAGATATCCCATAAAATGCAGATTCGGCAGCTTCTTATGGACAGCTTCCCTTACTTTTTTCGGAATCTGACTGTCCGGTGTATATCCAAACCAGAGAAACTGGTACTCCGGCATCTGTTCTGCCAGAGACACAAAATCCAGAATTCCTTTCCGCTCAAAATAAAGTCCTACCGACATAATCAGTTTTTCTTCTGCTCCAAATCCGTATTTTCTGCGAAATAAAATTCTTGCAGCTTCATTTTTCTGAAAAAGATTCGTGTCTACTCCGTTTGAGATTGCTTCAATTTCATTGTCAATCCCATATCTTTTCAACAGCGACTTGGAATATTCTGTCGGTGTCAAAATCAAGTCCCCGGTCTTATAGCATTTTGTAATCCACTTTCGAAACAATGGGGAAATCACATTCGATCCAATAAACGAATTGCGAAAATCTTCCTCCGTAGAATGTGCATGATAGACTACTTTTTTTCCTTGCCGTTTTGCCCGTTTCGCCATTCGGTAATCACTTGGAAAAATGGTATTAATATGTACAATATCATACGAATCTGACGGATCCATTGTCACACTGGCGCCATTTCTCCTAAGAGATTCTTCTTGCATGACCATAGCGCGCCCAACACCGCTCTTTAAAACGACCTGCCTGTTCTTTGCATATAACAAAACTTTCATATTCTTCATACCTTCTTTTCAATAATGTGTGATAATAACAGCTCTCTACCCTTGTTCCGAACCGCTTTGTTCCAAATTCCTCTGCAATCTGACGGCTTCTTATGACTGCATTTTCATATACGTTTTTCTGATCAATCAGCGTCACAATCCCTGCCGCAAATTCTTCCAGTGTTTCATAAGCAAATCCATTTTTCCCCTCTTCCAGCACACCATCCAGACAATCGTCTTTCCTGCAGACAAGAGGAAGGCCGCTTGCCATCGCTTCAATATAAGTAAGCCCCTGTGTCTCGCTTGTGGAAGCACATACAAAAATATCTGCCATCTGATAGTAGTCTTTTGTTTCCTCCGGCAAAACCATTCCTGTAAACCGCACGGATCCTTCAATTCCAAGCTCCCTTGCTGTTTTCTCAAGACTCTCTCTTGCCGGTCCGCCTCCCACGATCATCAGAATCACATCTTTCCTCGTCTTCAAAAGCTCCTGCATTCCGAAGAGCAGTTCTTCAATCCGCTTCTCAAATCCAAGCCGTCCAAGACTTAAAATCACTTTCTTCTCTTCTTCAATCCCGTACTTCTCACGAATCGCCTTTGAAACGATATCATTTTCTTTCTCCATAAACTTTTGTATTTCTATTCCAGATGGAATAACTGTAATATCCTGCTCCATTTCATATTCCCGCAGCGTTTTCTCGACTTTTTTTGTAGGTGCAATAATCATATTCACCGGCTTTAACCTCATCCGCATCCAGTTCCCAAGAGCTGCGCGGCCAATCGATTTTCCTATCGGAACATATTCCGTATATTGTTCATATAATGTGTGATATGTATGAAGCAGCACTGCACCGGTCTCTTTGGCAATTCGTTTCGCATACCCAAAAGTAAAAAATTCACACTGGCTGTGGATCACATCCGGTTTCCATGCAATCAACTCCCGCACATATTCGCTGCCCCGTGATACCGGAATCCGGATATCCGGATAAATACCGGAAGGCACAGACATAATATAGTACACATTTTCTTTCTGGTAAGAAACACAGCTATTGGATACTGTCAGAATCTTTACTTCATGTCCCTGGGCTGTCAGTTCCCGCTCCAGATTTTTTACAGATGTAACAACACCGTTAATGGTTGCCTCAAATAAATCACTTGTAATTAAAATTTTCATACCTTTTTCCTCTCTTCCTTCTGACACTACCCAAGTAAGCCTGATAAAAATCCTCCCGCATAAACAAGCGCCATGCTGTATGCTGCAATCGAAGCCGGCTTGCCAAGCAGGATAATAGCGGAAAATTTCTTCCAGGACATTTTCGTTAAACCTGCAATCATGCAGAGCACATCGTCCGGTGCACATGGGAAGAAAATCGCCGCAGCAAAAAATTTGTCGAATTTTTTCCCCTTTTCCAACCATGTAATATATTTATTGTACGTTTCTTCCTTCACAAAGAATTTCACAAGACACTGACCATATCGGCGGGCCAGATAAAAGTTAATACAGGAACCTGCCACAATGCCAATGTAGTTATAAAGCAGTCCGTACCATGGACCAAACACAACAACTCCCACCGCACATGTAATTCCGCCCGGAATGACCGGAACAACAACCTGTACCATTTGAATGATCATAAACGTAACCGGTCCCCATATACCACCCCGGCTTACCAGTTCTTCCATCATCGCTCTATCTGTAAAAATTCCGCTTTTCAATCCGTAGATCACAAATGAAATCATAGCTGCCGTACATAATATCGTAACGATATTGACTGCCCTTCTAAATCCTTTTTTCTCCATGTCTTTTCCTCCCATCGCTGTCATTTTTCTTCTTTTGTTTCCTTTTCTTATCTGCTTTTATCATACAGGAGCAAAATTAAAATCCATGAATGGAATTATTAAGACTTTTTAAATATTTGGCGTGAATTTCTGATGATTTTCTTTAGATAACAAAAAAACGGGCTGTCGGGAAATAGATAGTTCCAAACAGGGGCAGATTTGACTCACATGAGTCAAATCTGCCCCTGAAACTTTTTCGTAAAAAAGAGAAAAAGAATGGCTAACGACAAACCATCTTTCACTCCGTTCCATGTTATAATGGAACTATGATAACCAAAGATT
>NZ_QRVX01000025.1:0-36306 GCF_003458885.1 Coprococcus sp. AF21-14LB
ACCCTCGGAAAGTCAAACCTCAGGCGTCAGTAAGTTTTCTATACAGGGTAGCATAACCATTCATCATTATATAGGATTATAGACAGATGTACAATCCATCTGTCTGTTTGCCGTGCAAAAAAACAGATAATAAAATGAAAAAAGCAAAATACAAGTGAGATTTTACCTACTTGCATTCTGCTTTTTTTAATTTTTAAATTAACTTAATGACATTGCCTTGCCGGGCGTCTTTTTCATTCATGCTTTTGTCTGTTATTGGGCAAAAAAATAAAGCGGGTGATGGGAATCGAACCCACGTATCTAGCTTGGAAGGCTAGTGTTCTACCATTGAACTACACCCGCATGTTTTATATTTATTTATTTGTCTGTCTCTCGCTGACAAAGAGTATTCTATAACATTCTTTAATAAATGTCAACACTTTTTTTCACTTTTTTATTTTTTTATTTTATAAACAATTAAGAACGCTTTTGCTGACGTTTTTCTCTATAAATCCTGCCTTACTTTTCTTTTATAATAACTATGTTGTTTTTTAGTATTTATGAAAGAAGGTATTAGTTATGACAAAAAAAGGTGAAAACATTTACAAACGCAAAGATAATCGCTGGGAAGGACGTTATCTAAAAGGACACAATGAATATGGTAAACGGCAGATAGGCTATGTCTACGGAAAATCTTACCGAGAAGTAAAAGAGAAACTTACCGAAGCAAAGGAACACCTGGAAGCTATTCCTGAAGAAATACGAGCACTTCCGTTTTCCTGTATTTGTGCTCAATGGCTTCGACAGCAGCATAACACAGTCAAGCAATCTACTTATGCAAAATATGTCCGTCTCCTCGATACCCACATTCTGACAGCTTTTGGCACTCTCCCTCTTTCTGATTTTTCACCGGAGCTTATTCATCAGTTTTTATTAGAGAAACTGGAAGCCGGGCGCCGGGACGGATGCGGCGGTCTTTCTCCAAAGACTGTTCAGGATATTTATATGATTCTGAAAGCCGTCATACGCTACGGAGAATTAAAATATAAAACCCAACTTCCAAAACCTCAGCCATATCCATTTCCCAAACAGGAGCACACGATTCTTGTCCTATCTTTGAATGAGCAGATGCGTCTTGAACACTCCATGCGCCTTGAACCGTACAATCTGCGTAAGCTAGGCATCTTGCTCTGTCTTTACAGCGGTCTCCGTATCGGAGAAATCTGCGCTTTAAGATGGACTGATATTGATCTGAATCATGGCATTCTCCATGTTTCCAAGACACTGCAGCGTATTCAAAATCCAGTCAAAAATTCCACGCAGCGCACTGTCATTATTGAAAGTCCGCCAAAAACAATTTCATCTATCCGTGATATCCCTCTTACGAATAATATTCTCAGTATCCTTTCCCCATTTGAATCTTTACATAATCAAAATGTATATTTTTTGACCGGTCTTTCGGATCACTATATTGAACCGCGCAATTACCAGTATTTCTTTCGCCGCTGCCTTGAATTGCTTGATATTCCTCCTGTCAACTTTCATTGTCTGCGTCATACTTTTGCGACCAGGTGCATTGAGGTCGGATTCGATGTCAAAACACTGAGTGAAATTCTGGGACACTCTAATGTCAGTATTACGCTAAATCATTATGTTCACTCTTCCATTGAAATGAAGCGCAGACAAATGGAACTTTTGTTTTCCTGTCATCCCCTTCAAAAAGATTGCACTGCTTCTGAAAATAGATTATCATGAGATTATGAAAGGACGTAAAAATATATGAAAAACGGTTTCTATTCTTCTGGCGAATTTGCCCGCATGGCTCATGTCACATTGCGTACGATACGATATTATGATAAACAGAACATTTTAAAACCATCTTTTGTGAGCGAATCCGGCGCACGGTTTTATTCAGATGAAGATTTCGCAAGACTTCAGCAGATACTCCTCTTTAAATTTCTCGGTTTTTCTCTGGAAGATATCCGGGAACTGACAATCAATGATTCTGACTACCATTTCCTTCTGGATTCTCTCAATATCCAGTTGAAATTAGTTCGCGACCGGATTGAGCAAATGCAGCTTGTAGAAAAAGCCATTCAGGATACCGCCGATGCGATTCGCTCTGAAAGAGTCATTGACTGGACACAGATGCTGGATCTGATCCATTTGACCGGAATGGAAAAAACGTTAAAAAACCAATATCAGGACGCGTCGAACATTTCCACCCGAATCAACCTGCACAGTCTTTACTCTCGAAATCCTCAAGGCTGGTTTCCATGGATTTTCGAACAGCTTCAGTTGAAAGACGGTCTTCGCGTACTGGAGATTGGCTGTGGCGACGGCTCTATGTGGCATCAGAATCTGGAACGGATTCCTGCCGATATCCGTATCACTTTGTCTGATATTTCTGTTGGCATGCTGCGCGATGCCCGCAGAAATATCGGTTCTGACGATCTTCGCTTCTCTTTCCGTTCCTTTGACTGCCAGCAGATTCCTTATGAAGCGGAAACTTTCGATATCGTTATCGCAAACCATGTGCTTTTCTACTGCGAAAATGTCTCGAAAGCCTGTCAGGAAATCTGCCGCGTCCTAAAACCCGGCGGACGGCTTTTAGCAAGCACCTATGGCGCTGATCATATGAAAGAGGTTAGTGAACTTGCCAGTGGATTTGATGACAGAATCATTCTGGCTGCCGGAAAACTGGACGAAAAATTCGGAAAAGAAAATGGAATGGCGCTTCTTCGTAAATCTTTTCATACGGTTGTCTGGCTTCCCTACGAAGATGCACTGGAAGTCCCGGATGCGGAACCTCTGATTTCCTATATCTTATCCTGTCATGGCAATCAGAATCAATATCTATTAGACCGCTACAAAGAGTTCTGCACATACGTCCGTAAAAAAACAGCAAAAGGATTCCACATTACCAAAGACGCCGGAATCTTTCTCTGTGAAAAATCTTAATCAGCTCCAAATTCTACCCGATTTTCTTTGTAGATTTTTCACAAAAATACAACAAATCCATAAAAATGCTTGAAAGTAACCTTACGTCACCTTTTAGAATGTAACCATCAAAGAAACTAGTAACGATCAGAAGCAACTGAAAGGAGCGATTTCATATGAAAGGAATTATTTTAGCCGGTGGATCCGGAACACGTCTCTACCCGTTGACTATGGTAACATCGAAACAATTACTGCCAATTTATGATAAACCAATGATTTACTATCCAATGTCTGTTCTGATGAACGCAGGCATCCGTGAGATCCTGATCATCTCCACACCTCAGGATACTCCTCGTTTCCAGGAACTGCTCGGAGATGGACATCAGTTTGGTGTAGAACTGACTTATGCCGTACAGGAAAGCCCTGACGGACTTGCACAGGCATTTATCATCGGAGAAGAATTTATCGGAAATGACACTGTGGCAATGGTACTTGGCGATAACATCTTCGCCGGACACGGTTTGAAGAAACGTCTGAAAGCAGCTGTAGAAAATGCTGAAAACGGCAAAGGCGCCACTGTATTTGGTTACTATGTAGACGATCCGGAGCGTTTTGGTATCGTAGAATTTGACAAAAACGGTAAGGCAATTTCTATCGAAGAGAAGCCTGCAGTGCCGAAGAGCAACTACTGTGTAACAGGTCTTTATTTCTATGATAATAAAGTCGTAGAATATGCAAAGAACTTAAAACCGAGCGCCCGCGGCGAATTGGAAATCACTGATCTGAACCGCATTTATCTTGAAAACGGAACTCTGAACGTAGAACTTCTCGGTCAGGGCTTCACATGGCTTGATACAGGCACACACGAAAGTCTTGTAGATGCTACTAATTTCGTTAAAACAGTAGAAACACATCAGCACAGAAAGATTGCCTGTCTGGAAGAAATTGCCTACTTAAATGGCTGGATTTCTAAAGAAGACGTATTAAAAGTTTACGAAGTACTGAAGAAAAATCAGTACGGAGAGTATTTGATGGACGTACTGAACGAAAAATATCTTGACGTACTGCGCTAGTATTGAAAAACTATATTTTTATTTTAAAGAAGGAGAATATTACCTATGAATATTATTGTAACCGGCGGAGCCGGATTTATCGGAAGCAACTTCATTTTCCATATGTTAAACAAATACCCGGATTACCGCATTATTTGCCTTGACTGCCTGACTTATGCAGGTAATTTGTCTACGCTGGCTCCGGTAATGGACAATCCGAATTTCCGTTTTGTAAAAGAAAGCATTACAGACCGTGAAGCCGTATATAAATTATTTGAAGAAGAACATCCGGACATGGTTGTAAACTTTGCAGCTGAAAGTCATGTAGACCGTTCCATCGAGAATCCACAGGTATTCCTTGATACAAATATTATCGGAACTTCTGTTCTCATGGATGCATGCCGCAAATACGGTATCCAGAGATATCATCAGGTAAGTACCGATGAAGTTTACGGAGATCTTCCGTTGGACCGCCCGGACCTGTTCTTCACAGAGGAGACACCGATCCACACAAGTTCTCCTTACAGTTCTTCAAAGGCTGCTGCAGATTTACTTGTACTTGCTTACTACAGAACATACGGACTGCCTGTAACAATTTCCCGTTGTTCTAATAACTACGGACCGTATCACTTCCCGGAAAAGCTTATTCCGCTTATGATTGCTAATGCATTGAACGACAAACCGCTTCCGGTTTACGGCGAAGGTCTTAACGTGCGTGACTGGCTCTATGTAGAAGACCATTGTAAAGCAATCGACCTTATCATCCACAAAGGACGTGTTGGCGAAGTCTACAATGTAGGCGGACACAACGAAATGAAAAATATCGATATCGTTAAGATTATCTGCAAAGCCCTCGGCAAACCGGAAAGCCTGATCACATATGTAACAGACCGTAAAGGTCATGATATGCGTTATGCTATCGATCCGACAAAGATCCATAACGAACTCGGATGGCTTCCGGAAACAAAATTCGAAGATGGCATTCAGAAAACAATCCAGTGGTATCTGGACAACAAAGAATGGTGGGAAACAATTATTTCCGGAGAATACCAGAACTATTATGAAGAAATGTACGGAAACAGATAGATTTTATGAAACAGCCTGAAATTCTGTACGAAGATAATCAGATCCTGGTCTGCCACAAGCCGGCCGGGATCCCTACTCAGACAGCCCGCGCTTCCAGCCCGGATCTTGTCAGTATGTTAAAAAATGAAATCTGCCGGACATCCGGTGTGCGAAAACCACCTTATCTGGCAGTAATCCATCGGCTTGATCAGCCGGTAGAAGGGCTGCTTGTATTTGCAAAAACGCAAAAAGCTGCTTCCGCGCTGTCAGCCCAACTTCAAAGAGATGATTTTTCCAAAGATTATCTGGCGCTTCTGTCAGGTCAATTTGCTCCGGACAACGGCTCCGGCGGAACACTTACCAATTATCTGATCAAAGACGGAAAAACCAACACGTCAAGAGTTGTTTCCGCTTCAGAGCCCGGCGCTAAGAAATCTATCCTTCACTATGAGATCCTTGAACAGCGCAAGAATTGCACACTTGTCTCTATTCATCTGGAAACAGGACGGCATCATCAGATTCGTGTGCAGACTTCCGCTACCGGACATCCTATCGTTGGAGACCGCAAATACGGAATCGGGACAGACATTACTTCCGACAGAGGAACTTCATCCTCTTCCTTTCGTTTCCCGGCTCTCTGTGCATATCATCTTGCTTTTCGGCACCCGGGTACCGAAAAACCTATGGAATTTAAAATCCGCCCCGAATGGCTCTAGCCATCCGGAGCGGATTTCTCTTTTTCTTTTATTTCTTTTATAATTTGTGTTCTTTCAGCCATCCACTTGCATGTCCTGCAATTTCACGAATACATCCTTCTTCCACCGGTGATGCAAGTCCTGCTCCCTCTACTAATCCGAGGAAAGTATCTGTTCCGCCGCGTTTTACAAACATTTTGTATTTTTCCCATGCCTGTTTCCAGTCTTTCTCGATTTCAAGCCAGAACTGAAGTGCAACCGTCTGAGCCAGACAGTAATCAATGTAGTAGAACGGTGTTGCATAAATATGATTCTGTCTCTGCCATCCGGCTCCTCTTCCGTAGAACGGCATATTCTCCAGATCCAGATACGGACGGTACATTTTCTCCAATTTTAACCATGCTTCATTTCTCTCCTGCGGTGTCATTTCCGGATGCTCATATACTACTTCCTGGAAATGGTCTACAAGACAGCCATACGGAATAAAGTCTAACGTACCTTCCAGATGAGATAATTCATACTTCTTTGTCTGATGTTTAAAGAAAAGTTCATACCACGGTGTTGCAAAAAATTCCATTGACATGGAATGTGTCTCAGCCGCTTCCATAGACGGAAGATGCAGATCCAGAAGCTTAATATTCTTTTCTGCCATATATGCCGCAAATGCATGTCCCGCTTCATGTGTCAGAACATCCACATCGCCGGCTGTTCCATTGAAGTTTGAGAAGATAAACGGACATCCGTAGCCCGGAATATCACAGCAGTATCCACCGATTGCCTTGCCCGGTTTTGCCACAACATCAAACAGCTCTTTGTCGAACATCATCTTAATAAAATCTGCTGTTTCCGGTGACATTTCCGTATACATTCTGCGTCCGGCTTCCATAATCTCATCATATGTTCCCTGCGGTGTCGCATTGCCATCCGGGAACCGGAAAGAATCATCATAGATTTTTAAATCTTCTACGCCGATTCGCTCTGCCTGATTCTTCTTAATCTCACATACGATCGGAACAAGATCTCTTACTACCTGCTCACGGAAAGAAGCGATTGCTTCCGGTGCGTAGCAGTTTCTCTGACGACGCACATAGCCGAGCTCTACAAAGTTCTTCATACCAAGACGGTGCGCCTGCTCTGTACGGTTCTTTACAAGTTTATCAAAGATTTCATCTAACTCTTCCTGATGTTTATCAAAAAAGCTTCCGGATGCCTCATATGCAGCCTTACGAACTTCTCTGTCCTGACTCTGCATGAATGGTCCCAACTGTGACAAATTGTATGTTCCTCCCCGGAATTCAATCTGTGCACCTGCAAGAAGTGACTGATACTGTGTCTGTAATGTACTCTCTTCCTGAAGTAATTCTGTAATTTCCGGTGAGAAACCTTTCATCGCAAGTTCCAGATTCAGGAACATAACTTTTCCAAGTTTTTCTTCCAGCTCGCTGCGGAACGGAGATTCCAGAAGCGCCTGATTATACTTTTGAAATTCCTCTTCCAGCATCGGGGAAATATGATCATTATATTCACGTTCTTTTGCATAGAACTCATCTTTTGTATTGATTGTATAACGGATATACACAAGAGAATCTGCTGTGGAAATTTCTTTCATCACATCATTCATTCTGTAGATTTCTTCAATCTGTGCGTCTGCACTGGATGCATTTTTCACAGCTTCTGTAATCTCTCCAATTTTTTTCTTTGTCTCTTCCAGATCAATTCTTTTGTATTCAAACTCACTGAATTTCATATCCTATACCCTCCATTATCAGAAAAGCAACCTATTAATGTGTTGTTCCCATTGCCTCACTAATATCCGTTTCGTTCTGAACTGTAGCTTCAATCGCATACTCCAGACTCTTCGCAATCATATCCAATGACATAAACGCCATTCCATTTGCCTTATCTACTGCCTGCTCTGCTGCAAATGGTACATGAATAAATCCGGCACGAATATTTGGATATTTCTTCGCTGCCATATAAAGAACATTATACATGACGCAGTTACATACATACGTTCCTGCAGTATAAGATACATGACAAGGAATACCATGCTCCCGGACATTTTGAACGATAGCTTTTACCGGAATCGTCGCAAAATATGCGTTCTCTCCGTCTTCCTGAAGCACTTCATCCACCGGCTGCTCTCCGGCATTGTCAGGAATTCTTGCATCCGCAAGATTAATCGCAACTTTCTCTATTGTCACACAGGAACGTCCTCCTGCCTGACCAACATTGATAACAATATCCGGCTGGTACTCCTGAATCCCCGCCTCCACTGCCGGACCGCTCTTTGAGAAAACAGTCGGAATCTCAAGTTTAATAATCTGAGCGCCTGCAATCGTATCCGGCAGCAATTTCACTGCTTCGTATGCAGGATTTACGCTTTCGCCTCCAAATGGATCAAATCCGGTAATTAATACTTTCATGTTCGTTCCTCCTAATACTAATATTTAATACGGAATCGGCTCCGGCACAATGATTTTTCCATTCTGCATAATCTGTCGGTTATCTGTATAAATATCCGGTTCCATGCAGACAAGATCAAAATGCCCTTTCGCATCCTGAAGCCCTCCAAGCGCAATATTGCGCCCAAGTCCAATGTGAAATGTTCCATATGCCGATTCATCTTCAATATAACAATTGCCAAGACAACGGGAAATAGAATTCAACCCTATTCCCAGTTCTCCCGCTGTCAGAATTCTGGAATCCCGATATTCTCTAATATAAGCTTTCAACCGTTTCCCAGTTTCTGTCTCTTCAATCTCGGTAATTTTCCCTTCTCGGAAAAAAATTTTAGTAGGCTCTTCTGCCCTTCCGATATATCCAAGAGATCCGTCCAGAACCATAACGCCTTCTGTCTTCGTCTCTTCAATCGGAACGTATACTTCAATGCTTGCAGAAGAATATCCCTTCCCGTCTTTCAGAACTCCATTGAAAAATCCAGGTTTTCTTCCGGATTTTCCAATGGAAAGATCAGTGCCTGCGGGCGTTGTAATATGAACTTTGGAAGACTGCCGCAAATATTTCATTACGATTTTTGCCATTAACCGGCTCTTTTTTGTGTCCATCGCCAAAAACTCATAAGTTAGCATCGACTTCCCATCATTGGTCGACAGCGGAAGTGATAAGAACTTCTTTTTCTTCTGGATAGCACGTTTTGCCGCTCGTGTCGTTACAAGCGAATATTCTGTCGCTGCAATGATTGCTGTATAAGGATCAAATATCGTCTCATTCTGGTCGAAAAAAATCCCTACATGCTTCCCTTTGTTCTCCACTACAAGAGAATCGACCGATCTGGCTCTTCGAAACGCTTCTTTTCTCAAGCACCTTGCTTCTTTTAAATATTCTTTTGTCGTCACAATCAATAAACGATCCCACGGTTTGATCTGCACCCAGTCCCGGATAATGATTCTGGCGCCGCATTCCATGCTCTGCATCTGCATTTGTCTTCCTTTAATTTTTATTTGAATACAATCATGTAACAGATCTGTACTGTCAGCATAATTACTGCTACAAGCACCTGGTTCTTAATTACGCCCCAGCGATCTTTCATATTCAGAATTGCGACAGGAACAATATTAAAGTTCGCCGCCATCGGTGTACATAGTGTACCACAGTAACCGCATGTTAATGCAAGCATTCCGATTGTAACCGGATCTGCTCCATAACTCAGAACAAACGGTCCGCCGATTCCGACTGTCATAACAGTAATCGCTGCAAAAGCATTTCCCATAATCATGGTAAATAATGCCATACCGATAGCAAATACGATAATTCCTACATTCATATTTCCCTTCGGAACAACTTTTTCAACAAGATTTGCAATGACTTCACCAACACCGGCCTGTGTAAAGATTCCTCCAAGACATCCCAGTAACTGCGGAAGCATACAGAGAGGTCCCATCAGAGAAAGGAAACGCTCAGAATCCTGCATAAACACCTGTGGCTTATTCTCTTTCGGTGAATATGCCATCAAAATAATTACTGCTACAAATGTACCGATCGTAATTCCGATCATAGAGCTGATATTTGTAAATAAGGCAAATACCAGTGAAAATACTGCTACAGTCAGCGCTGGAACAAAAATCTTCATACCAATTTTTTTGTACTGTTTTTCAGTATGTGATTTTTCCGGTGCATTGACTTTTCCAACTTTCACGCGTTTAAAGATTGGCGGCATACACATAACAATGACAAGAATACCGGATACTTTTGCCGGAAGCCAGTCACCAAATGCACATACAATACCAAATGAACACCAGAATACTGCTGTTCCGATTCTGGATGGATTTTCTTTATCAAGCAGATTTTTAATACCTGCATAAATTGCGATCAATCCTACAATGATCCATACAACACTAAGTCCTACTGTATTAAATTCAGCCGGGACCTGAAGAAATTTTAAATTAGCCATTCAGATTTCCCCCTTTATTTCTCAGACTTTTTTGATGCTTTGCCTTTCCCGGCTGCACCATAATATTTATTTGTCAGTTTCTTATCCTTAAAGTAGAATACGATACATGCTACAATCAGCGCAATAATCGCAATCGGAATCTCTGCTACCGCAAGATCGATCAGCTCTACTTCGTAACCCAGCGTCTTTAATGTCTGCTGTACAAGGATTCCTCCGGAACCTCCGACAAAAAGTACCTGGAAGAAGAACCATGTAATGTTCTCCATACCTGATGCCATTCCTTTAATCTCTTCCAGATGTTCTTCTTTTGGCTCATGCCCCTGATTCTTTACAGCGCCTTCTGCCATTGGAAGCAGTACCGGACGGATAAATCCTGCAACACCGCCAAATCCAACATTAAAAGCACCAAAAATTCCTCTCATGATACCATAAACACATACGAGCTTTCCTGCTGTTGCCCCTTTTACTTTACGGATCAGAGCAGCCGCAGCCTCTCTAAGTCCGTTGCGTTCCAGTGTTCCTGTAATCAACAGGATCATAATGAAGATTGCCATACTTCTGTTTGCAACAAAATTTGTTCCCAATGCTTCCAAAAGACCGTCAATACCAAGTCCTCCTACCAGTGCGGTTGACACTGCTGCCAGAAAGATGATCAGAATTGAATCCAGCTTCAGCGCAAACCCGACAATAACGATCAGGACACCGATTAATTTAATAAGTTCCATAGATATTCCTCCTTTTAAAGAAATTTAATTTATCTTTTCCCCGGATACGATCGGACGCTGCCGTTCATATCTGGCAAAAATTCCCTTCTCGCAGCACTCGCACCAGCAATCATACACGATTCCCGCCTGCATCAGCATTTGGATCGTTGCCTCGTCATGTGCCACATGTGCTCTTGCACACAAATACAAGTAATCTCCCTGAGCTGTCTCATCTGCAACTTCACTCGTATATGCCACCGTTGTAATCCACGGAAAGCGGATCGACGGATACCGATGGTTTGGATCTGCCGCAAATGGAATCCAGTAATTAATCATATTTTTATAGTAATCTGCCGGAAACAGTTTTGGCAGCCATGCATGTGCGTATTTTTCAAACTGAGCGCTCCACTGCCTGTTCCAACGTGTCATCTCTTCATCTTCTGCTATTTTATCTGCAATGACATCTTCCATCTCCTTATTTAATGCATAATTATACATATATTCCGAATTGGTCACATACCAGAAATATCCATATAACAGCGATCTCGGAAGCCAGAAGCCTTTGTAGGATGGAGAAGTATATCCGGAAAATTGCTGCTCCCATTCATGACTTGGAACACCATGATTATCTACGATCATATCCGGTACATATCTTGCAAAAAGCCTCGTCAGCCCCATTGCCTCTGTGTGAATCGTATCCTGCCGGAAATGTTCATGATAGAATTCTTTGCCCAATGCATTAAATCTTGCAACATGAAGTTTCCAATATGGATGCTCTTTCTGAAGCTCATAATGAATCGCTGCACCGTCAACATTTTCCATTGGAACAAGTACCAGATTCAATTTCTCCGGTAGCTCTCTATAACGCTCTTCTAAAAGCAATGTACGAAGCAAAAGGAACGAAGCATTCGTGCTTGAGACTTCATTGGCATGATGCCTTGCATTGATAATCTCACTCGGATGACAGGTCAGACGCTTCGTCATAGAAAGATACCCTTCGTATTTTGGTTTCAGCCAGATTCCATACAGTTCTCTTCCGGTATAAGACACTGCTGTCCGGAAGACTTCAAGTTCCGGTATCTTCTTTAGTTCTCTCATCAGATCAAGATACATTTCATAGCTGATGACTTCTTTCTCATGGAGATCCAACGAAGAGATATCTACCGTTTTTTCGCAAAAGTTTTCATTTCTGTTCTGTCTCAGATCAGCTCTCCAGCTTCTTCCTCCTGAAGTCTTCAGCATAACGCTTCCAAAGTTCGGAAATCTTCTGTCCGTTCCAGTCTTCCTGCTTCCAAAAGCTCTGCGTATGCGGCAAGCACACGCTCTTCTGCCCCTTCCACCGAGATTTCAAGCTCCATCGCATTGTTCGCTTCGTATGCTCCTTTGCGCCAGACAACTCTGTCAATCTTTGCAGAAACCGTATTCCGTTCCTGCTCTTCATACAGCACTTCCTCTTTCCTGCAAATGCACGGTTTCTCTCTTAGCTGCTCCGAAAGCACAACCCGAAAGACCGGCTTTCCGGTTCCCTGGTGAATCTTTGGCAGAATCAGTCCCGGTGCGTCCAGCATTACATCTGCTGTCTGCACTCCATAATTTTTAAAATAATCACTTCCGGCAAAATACATGTCTTCATGCAGTGCATCCATCGAAGAGATCATATCTTCCCGGCTCCCTGTCCGCTCATCCGGTTCACTGACAGTCACATCAAGAAGCAATTCATGGAAGAATGGCTGCGCCTCCTGACGAATCTTTCCTCCTGTCTTCTTCTCAATATAAGAACGGCAGTCCGGAAGTACTTCTGACTGGTACAAATCCCAAATCGCTTCCACATCTGTCCGTATCCGTTCACAGAGAACTTCCCTTTCATTCTTCCAGACACGCAAGTATCCGGTTGCCGGATGTACTTTGCCCATTTGTGGATAGGCATCTAAATATGGACGTTCAGAGCACCACGCCTCGTACGTCTCTTCCAGGCAGACTTTGTTATCTCTGTATGCCCGGCACAAATAAGTCAGCTTCTCATCTCCCATCTCATCTGTATATGGGCGAAATTCTATTCGACTGCGTTCCATTCCCCATTCCTTCGAAATTCGATCTTCAATCGGATACAATTCCTGAAGATAACGGATTGGAAGATCGTACCACTTCTCAGGATCATCTGCTTTCAGATTGTGATAGGATGGCGTTGCTCCGTTTTCATCCACCCACTCCGTCTCACCCTCCGGCAAAAACGGTTTAAAATAAATCTCCACACGATCTGGTTTCTTTTCTTTTCCCATCGGAAGAATGACTTCCTCCACCCAGGAATAGCCCTGTTTATATGCACAGAGCAATGAAACAGTTTCCACTTCTGCCCCACATGCCTGTACTTGTTTTCGAATCTTCTCTGCTGTCTCCAGACGGATATGTCTGTTTTCGCTCAGCGCTCCTTCAATCCTGAGCCGATCCCCTTCTTGTAGCTGTGGATAAATCTGCTCCTCAAGAATCTTCTCCAACACTTCCACTTCCCACGGAAGTTCATATCGTTTCTCATAAACCTTTCGTCCTGATTTATAATTCAAATAGGTAACTTCCGGAAAAGCTTCCATCTGCTGTCCCGTAATTCTCGGAGATCCATATAACGTCAACGCTTCCACATTGCCGTTTTCCTCCGTCTTTCTTTCCCTGTCACAGCAGGCTTTTAAATATGCCATCTGTCCGTCTGCTCCACGGAAAATCATATCATCTGTCAGATCCATCATAACATCCGTTAGACTCCGGAAAGAATCTACCCTCGGGAAACTATTGCAGAGTTCTGCAGTAAAAGCTTCCAAATTTGCCCCGCTTCCCTGTATATGCACGAGAACAGCATCTTCTTTTCTTTCCAGATACATTGCTGCAGACAGTTCTTCCTCCTGACATTCCCCATCAAACACAATCAGATTACCACCGGCGCCTTTCTCAGCAATGATCGGTTCATTGATTCCTGTCGTCTCCATTCCAAGCCGAAAGGCAAGGTTGCATGCCGCTGTCACTACAGAAATATCGGCCGGCTCCGGAAGTACGATCTTCACATCCAACCGATCCGGAAGAAAATCATGATTCTCATCTTTAAGAAACATTCCCGACTCAAAAATCCCTTCCAGTCCGCATTCCTTTCGAAAGTCCAAATGAAAAATCTCTCCCGGATGCGCACTTGCCGCCTCATATGTCTCTACTGTGATCTCTCCCGGTTTCTCCGGAGTCCACAGCCTCATACACTGCTCCAAACTGCCTGGTACTGTGATCTCTCCATCTATTCCCGCAATCGGGAACAGTGCAGATTCTGACTGAAACCCAAGTAAGAGCGCTGCTTCCACCGCACGTTTCTGCTCATCCCGGTTCATATCCTGCATCAGTTTCAGCTTTCTCATACACTCTCTCCTCTCTCTAATGCCTCAGATATTTGTCTATTCTGTAAAAATCATACCACTTTATATCTTTATCATTTTAACAAAGTACACTATCACAGTCAATCATTATCATTGATCTTCCTGTCTAATCCAGTAAAAATTTTTCTTTTTCCTTCTGTTTTTCACAAAAAAACACCGATGAATCTTCAGGTTTCTTTCCTGATATCCATCGGTGCTTACGATACTTTATTACTTTTTTCTTTCTTCGCTTTTAGATTTCTTCTTCTACAGGCTCTTCCAGAAGTACTTCTTCGTATTTCTGTAAAATCATGCTCTGAATCCGTTCTCTCGTATCAGAATTAATTGGATGCGCGATATCACGGTACTCCCCATCCAATGTCTTTTTACTTGGCATTGCAATGAACAAGCCCTTCTCTCCTTCAATCACTTTAATATCATGTACAACAAATTCATCATCCATTGTAATTGATACAACTGCTTTTAATTTACCTTCTTTTGCCACTTTTCGCACGCGTACATCTGTAATCTGCATAATTCCAGCCCCTTTCCTCTATGCGTCTGCGCTATGTTAGAGAATGTATCTCTCATTCTTCTCGACAACTATCTTAACGCCATTCTCTCCAACGTGACGTGTATTCGCACGAATTGTGTCACGGCTTTCAACAATACAATTCTCAATATATGTATTGTCCCCCAGATAAACTTCGTTCAAAATAATTGAATTCTTGATTACACAGTTATTGCCGACAAATGTCTTCTTAAATAAAATAGAATTCTCGACAGTACCGTTAATAATACTTCCGCTTGCTACAAGACTGTTCTTTACAACGGAACCCGCATTGTATTTTGCAGGCGGCAGATCGCTTACTTTTGAGTAAACACTTGGATAAGTCTTAAAGAAATAATCCCGTACTTCCGGTTTCAGGAAATCCATATTTGTCTTGTAGTATGCATCTACTGTCGAAATATTGCTCCAGTAATCTTTGATCTTGTATCCATAAATCTTCTTCAAATTTTTATAACGGATTAAAATATCATTTACAAAATCATGTCTTCCTTCTTCTGCACAAAGTTCAATCAGTTCAATAAGCTGTCTTCTTCGTATTACATAAATCCCTGTTGAAATCGTGTTGGATCTTGCAACCATTGGCTTTTCTTCAAAATCAACGATACGCATGTCCTCATTCATTGTGACAGTACCGAATCTTGTCGCATCTTCACTCGGATCCAGATCTTTACATACAACAGTGATATCAGCCTTCTTTGCAATGTGATACTCTAATACCTTATTGTAATCCATCTTATAAACTGCATCTGCAGATGCCAGCACAACATACGGTTCATGGCTTTTCTTCAGAAAGTCAAGATTCTGATAGATTGCATCTGCGGTTCCTCTGTACCAGTCTCCGCTTTTCGCTGTAATTGTTGGCGTAAATACAAACAATCCGCCATGCTTTCTTCCGAAATCCCACCATTTTGAAGAGTTCAGGTGTTCGTGCAGAGATCTGGAATTGTACTGTGTCAGCACCGCTACCTTCTGAATATGAGAGTTCGACATATTACTCAGCGCAAAGTCAATACTTCTGTAGCTTCCTGCAACCGGCATTGCAGCAACAGCACGCTTATGTGTTAATTCCCGCATCTTTCTGCTGTTTCCGCCTGCTAAAATAATTCCTACTGCTCTCATAATCTCTCACCCACCTTAATCAATGTCTCACCGCTCTCAAGCACACCGTCCGGATAATCCCGACTCTCTGTCACTCCGCTGATCGCTGTATTCTTTCCTATCTGAACCCCATCCGGAATTACAGAATTCTCTCCGATCGTTACAAGCCCAAATGAATAAATATTCGGTTTTACCTTATTCGGCACATCCGGACCAATGCCAAGAACGACATTCTTTCCAACCGTTACATTTTCTGCAACAATAGACTTGTCGATGACACAGCCTTCTTTTATATGTGCCTGCTTCATAATGATCGAATCTCTGACAACAGTTCCCTTCTCAATCGTAACGCCGGAACCAATAACAGAATTATGTACTTCTCCGTAAATCTCTGTTCCATTTCCAATGATACTCTTCTCGACAACTGCGTCTGCGGCAATATACTGTGGCTGAATGATATCACTCTTTGTATAGATTCTCCAGAATTCTTCATATAGATTAAATTCCGGAATAATATCGATCAGTTCCATGTTGGCTTCCCAATAAGAGCCAAGTGTTCCAACATCTTTCCAGTAACCGTTAAATTCATAAGCAAAGAGTCTCTTGCCATTCTCGTGACAGTATGGAATGATATGTTTTCCAAAATCACAGCCTGGCTGTTCGGATAACTTAATCAATGCTTCTCTTAATACCGGCCAACTGAAAATATAAATTCCCATAGATGCCAGATTACTGCTTGGATTCTTCGGTTTTTCTTCAAACTTCTGAATCCGGTCTTCTTCATCTGCTACAACAATACCGAAGCGGCTTGCTTCCTCCATCGGTACCGGCATAGATGCAATTGTAACGTCTGCGTTATGCTCTTTGTGGAATTCGAGCATCACTTCATAGTCCATCTTATAAATATGATCTCCTGACAAGATCAAAACATAATCCGGATTATACGTTTCCATATAATTTAAATTCTGGTAAATCGCATTGGCTGTTCCAGTATACCATTCACTATTCGCACTCTTTTCATATGGAGGAAGAATTGTAACTCCTCCAATATTTCGATCGAGATCCCATGGAATACCAATACCAATATGCGAGTTAAGCCTTAATGGTTCATATTGTGTCAATACACCTACTGTGTCAATGCCAGAATTAATGCAGTTGCTAAGAGGAAAATCGATAATACGGTACTTTCCTCCAAATGCTACTGCTGGTTTAGCCACTTTTGCTGTTAACACGCCTAATCTGCTGCCCTGTCCACCTGCTAGCAGCATAGCAATCATTTCTTTCTTAATCATGTCTTCACCCCTTCACAGTCGTGTTCCTTTCTAGCATTTATAATTATATCATACTTGTAAACAATAGTGAACATTTTTTACAAAAAAAGACAAAATTTTTCATTGTTTTTATGAATATATAACAAAAATTACTTCTTTTCTTTTTCTCTCAGACGGTTTATAATGGTAGTATATGAGCAAAAGCCCATTTTTAACAACTAATTAAGAACAGGACGTGTATTTTTATGTATAAAATTGATTTTAATAAACCACTACATATTCACTTTATCGGCATCGGCGGAATCAGCATGAGCGGTCTTGCGGAAATTCTTCTTGATGAAGGATTTACTGTCAGCGGCTCTGACACAAAGGAATCTCCTTTGACAGTTATGTTGACGCAAAGAGGTGCTTCCGTATTCTACGGTCAGAATGCTGATAATATTCCTCCCACAACAGAAGTCGTTGTATATACCGCCGCTGTACACGAGGATAATCCAGAATACCGGGAAGCTGTCAGACGAAATCTTCCAATGCTGTCCCGGGCTGAACTTCTCGGGCAGCTTATGACTAATTACGAGATGCCGATCTGTATTTCCGGAACTCACGGCAAGACTACCAGTACATCCATGCTGACACACATTCTGCTTGCCGCAGATGCAGATCCTACTATTTCTGTGGGCGGTATCTTAAAGGCTATCGGCGGCAATATTCGTGTCGGTCACTCTGAGATCTTTGTTACCGAGGCATGTGAATACACAAACAGCTTTCTTCATTTTTTCCCGAAGATCGGAATTATTTTAAATATAGAAGAAGATCATATGGACTTCTTTAAAGATCTTGCAGATATCCGCAATTCCTTCCACCGATTTGCATGTCTGCTTCCTGAAGACGGAAGTCTGATCATCAACGGTGAGATTGACCATTATGAAGAGATTGCCAAAGATATTTCCTGTCCGGTCATTACTTTCGGTATGAAGCCGGAATTTGACTACTGTGCATCGGATATCCGCCACTCTGAAGATGGAAATATTTCCTTTACATTGATGATCCGCCAAAAAGAAGTAGGACGAATTCAAATGTCTGTGCCTGGAATCCATAACATCAGCAATGCCCTTTCTACAATTGCGGCCGCTGATCTGCTTGGCATTTCATTTGAAGCGATCCAGAAAGGACTTTTATCTTTCCACGGAACTGCCCGGCGCTTTGAGTACAAAGGAACGAGAAACGGAGTAACCATCGTAGATGATTATGCCCATCATCCAACAGAGATCCTTGCCACACTCACAGCTGCCGAGAACTATCCTCACAAAGAATTGTGGTGCGTATTCCAACCGCATACTTATACAAGAACAAAGGCATTCTTCCATGAATTTGCAGAAGCGCTCTCTTCTGCCGATCATGTTATTCTTGCAGATATCTATGCGGCCAGGGAACATGATGATCTCGGAATTTCTTCCGAACAGCTTGCCGAAGAGATCAAGAAAACCGGATGCGATGTACATTACCTCCCATCCTTTGAAGCCATAGAAGCATTTCTGGCGGAACATTGCCAAAACGGTGACCTGTTGATAACTATGGGCGCCGGAGATGTTGTAAATATCGGAGAAAATCTATTAAAATAATAGTTATCCACACTATCCACATATGGTTATCCACAAAAAAGCCCTTTTTTACTGGAAAAAGGGCTTTTTTTATCCCCAGCGGAAATGCTATAATCAATCATAGATATCTATATTAATAATTATGATTTTGGAATTTGCACAAAATCAGACAGATTTTAACAGACAGAGGGGCAGATACATATGAAAACATTGACATTAACAAGCCGTTTTCAGGACAATACAACGTCCGTTGAGAACGAATTCATAGATCATTATATGGCGAAAGCAAACGGAGAATATGTAAAAGTATATCTTCTCTTGCTTCGTCATTTGAATCAGCCTTCTATCCCCCTTTCTGTTTCTATGCTGGCTGATATTTTAGATAATACAGAGAAAGACATTATCCGTGCCTTAAATTACTGGGCTAAGATCGGACTGATCACAATTACCTGTGATGCCAGTAACTGCATTTGCGGAATCGCTCTTGAACATGTAGCAGCCCTGACAGAAACTTCCTCTGCTGCCGATACTATACCGGCAGATAAGCCTTCTGTCTTAGAGGCTTCCGCTTTGGATTCTTCTGCTTTGAATCCTTCTTCCGCAAAAGCTGCATCCCGCAAAGCTCCGTCTCAAAATGCCAAACAGTCCCAGGAAGAGTTAAAACAGATCCTCTTCATCACAGAGCAGTATCTCGGAAAGACTTTAACACGCACCGAAGTGGACACGATTATCTATTTTTATGAATCACTTGGATTTTCTACAGATCTGATTGAATTTCTGATTGAACACTGCGTGGACAATGGGCATAAGAGTATCCACTATATCCAGAAAGTTGCTCTTGCATGGTATGAAGCCAATATTACAACTGTGGACGAGGCAAAAGAGCGGACAAATGTCCGAAACAAGACATGCTATTCGATTCTTGCTGCTTTCGGAATTACCGGACGCAGTCCGGCTGCAGTGGAACAGGATTACATCCGCCGTTGGAGCGAAGAATACGGCTTCACTCTTGAGATGATCCTGGAAGCGTGCAATCGCACAATTTCAGCGATCCACCAGCCAAGCTTTGAATATGCGGATACCATTCTGAAAAGCTGGAAAGAAAAGAATGTACGGCATCCTGCCGACATCGAGCAGGCGGATCTTTTGTTCCGCCAGGAAAAAGAACAGAAGAAGGCTCGCCCTGTTCCTGCAAAACCAATGACCAATAACCGCTTCAATAATTTTCAAGGCCGTTCCTACGATCTGGATTCACTGGAGCAGCAGCTTTTGAACAGCAATTAGCAGACAAGACAATTTTTTTATTATTAATGATAAGACTACAAACAGCAAAGGAGATTTTCCGTGGGACTTACAAATAGCCAGTATGATGCGATTATGCGCATCTACGAACAGCGGCAATTGCATAATAAAGACATTCTTTTCGCAAGATACGAAGAGGTATACCGCAAGATTCCGGAATTAAAGAAGACAGATGATGCGATCTCTTCCCTCGGAGTAGCACAGGCACGAAAACTCCTGTCCGGAGATAATCGGGCTGTGGAGGATTTCCGGAAACAGCAAAAGAAGCTGACTTTGCAAAAAAAAGCTCTTCTAACTTCTAACGGATATCCTGAAGATTATCTGGAACCAATCTACCAATGTTCTGACTGCCGCGATACCGGTTATATTGGCAATCAAAAGTGCCATTGTTTCCAGAAAGCCGTAATCCGGCTTCTCTATACACAGTCGAATCTCCAGGAGATTCTTGAGAAAGAGAATTTTGATACCTTCTCTCTCTCCTACTATTCAAACCACTACATTGACAAGAAGACAGGGCGCTCTTCGCTGGCGCTGATGCAGGATGCTCTGGCAGCCTGCCATGCATTTGTCAATACATTTTCTACGGATTTCCGTAATTTATTCCTGTACGGCAGTACCGGGGTCGGGAAAACTTTCCTGTCCCACTGCATTGCCCGGGAATTAATTAATAAATCTTATTCAGTGATATACTTTACCGCATTTGAACTATTTGATATAATTGCTAAGTATAAGTTTGAAAAAGATGAGACGGCGGGCGTTATGTATGAACACATTTTCAGCTGTGATCTGCTCATTATTGACGATCTCGGAACAGAACTTACGAATTCGTTTACTTCATCACAGCTGTTCCTATGTCTGAATGAACGTCTGCTGAACCGAAAGTCTACCATTATCTCAACGAATCTGACACTGGATTCTCTGGTAGAACTTTACTCCGAGAGAACTTTCTCTCGAATTACCAGCAACTACACGATGCTGAGATTAACCGGCGATGATATTCGCATACAGAAGAAATTAATGAACAGGGAGGAACACTAATGTTACACCGCGAAGAGAGAAATCTGGACAATATCCCAGTTGGCTCACTGGGAATCATTCCGGTAGACGGATGCCAGGAAATGGGGGACAAGGTTAATGACTACCTTGTAAAATGGCGTAAAGAGAGCCTTAATCAGCACAAAGAGGATCTCTTATTCCACGAATATGTAAAAGACAACTATATTATTGATGCACAGGTACCGCGTTTTGGTTCCGGAGAAGCAAAAGGTGTTATCAAAGAATCTATCCGTGGTATGGATCTGTATTTGATGCTGGATGTATGTAACTACAGCCTTACATATTCTTTAAACGGTCAGGTAAATCACATGTCACCGGACGATCATTTCCAGAACTTAAAGAGAATTATTGCCGCAGTAGGCGGTAAGGCAAGACGTATTAATGTCATTATGCCATTCCTTTACGAAAGCCGTCAGCATAAGCGCAGCAGCCGCGAATCACTTGACTGTGCTCTTGCACTTCAGGAAATCGTTGCTATGGGCGTAGATAATATCATCACATTTGACGCACACGATCCGCGTGTCCAGAATGCAATTCCGCTCAGTGGCTTCGAGACAGTTCCACCGACATATCAGTTTGTCAAAGGACTTCTGGAAAGATACGATGATATTCAGATTGACAGTGAACATTTAATGGCAATCAGCCCGGATGAAGGCGCTACAAGCCGTGCTATTTATCTTGCCAACGTACTTGGAATTGATATGGGTATGTTCTACAAACGCCGTGATTATACAAGAATCGTTGACGGACGCAACCCAATTGTTGCCCATGAGTTCCTCGGAACTTCTGTAGAAGGCAAAGACGTTATCATCATCGATGATATGATCTCCTCTGGTGAGAGTATCCTTGATGTTGCAAAACAGCTGAAAGCAAGAAAAGCAAAACGTATTTTTGCTGCTGCAACATTTGGACTTTTCACAAGTGGAATGGAACGTTTCGACCGCGCATATGAAGAAGGTCTGATCGATGCGATCCTGACAACAAACAGTATCTACCAGTCTCCGGAACTGCTGAAGAGACCTTACTACATCAGCTGTGATCTGAGCAAATACATCGCTCTCATCATCGATACCCTGAACCATGACGGTTCTATCAGTGATATTCTTGATCCGAACGAGCGTATCCAGCATCTCGTAAATGCATATAAAGAAAAACAAAATCAGAAATAAACAGACACAAAAGAGGATAGCATGGATGATTTCCAGACTATCCTCTCTTTTATATTCCCTTTTGAAATTCATTTCCTATTCTTATCGCAAAAGCGCTTCTTTCAAAGTTTCTACACTATTTACAATTACCTCTGCTCCTGCTTTTTCAAGTTCTCCTTCTGCGGCGTATCCATAGGCACAGCCCACACTGTGAAGTCCGTGCGCCTTCGCTCCCTCAATATCGAATTTCCTATCCCCGATCATTACCGTTCTCTCCGGATCCGGTTTTTCTTTTTCGTATAGCTGCATAAGCGCCTCTTCTACAACTTCTTCTTTTGTATTTCTGCTGCCGTCCAGCCCGCTGCCTACAATCACATCAAAATATTGCTGAATATGAAAGTATTCCAGAATATCTTTTACAAACACAGTCGGCTTGCTTGAAGCAATCGCCAGACGTTTTCCTGCTTCTTTCAGGCATTTCAGCAGTTCCGGAATTCCGTCATAAATTTCATTTTCGTATTTCCCTTTGACTGAGAAACGTTCCCGGTATTTTACAACTGCCTTTTCTGCTTCTGATCTCGTCATTCCGTAAAATTCCATAAAACTGTCAATCAGCGGCGGTCCGATAAATGGTTCCAGCTTATCAAGATTCTCTTCTTCTATTCCAAAATCTCTCAGTGCATACTGTACACTGGATGTAATCCCGATTTTAGGATCTGTCAGCGTTCCGTCCAGATCAAATAAATAATATTGGTACATGTTTTCCTCCTCTATCTACTGTCATTATTCTGACAGATTTACATAGTGATATTCAATTCCCAGATCTTCTAATAATTCTGCTTCTCGTTTCTGACAAGTAAATAAAATGATCTGGCAGCCTTGCCCGGAAAGCCATTCCAGTATTCTTGCCAAACGTGTATCATCGTAATATGCAAACGCATCATCCAGAATGATTGGAAACTTCTCTTCATATAGTATTTCTGACGAAGCCATACGAAGCGCGAAATAAATCTGTTCTGCGGTTCCTTTGCTGACCTGATCCAGTGTGATTTTCCGCCCATCTTTCAGAAGAAACAGCTTCATCTCATCATCTGCCAAAAGTTTCTCATAACGCCCGTCCGTCAGTTCTTGAATGATTTCTGAAATTCTCTTATTTAGCCGATATCCAATCTCTTTTTGCATCTGATCTGACAAATCCCTGAGGCGCTTCTCCGCTATTTGGAGCGCTTCTCTTTTCTTGCGGAACGTTTCACTGCTATCCTCAAATTCACTCAGTTCCTCTAGCTGCTCTTTCAGATTCTCATAACGGATTTCCTTATCCCGATATTCTTCCCGAATCCGGTCTGCCTCCCAGCGAAGCTTCTCCTCCGCACGATCAAAATGTTCCTCTTCCGTCTCTTCTTCTCTTCCATTTTCTTCAGCCGGCTCCGATTGTACACGCCGCCCGTCTTTCATCTTATTCCACACATACAGACTGGATGCAAGAAATATTACAATCGCCCAAAGATAATTCCACGGAGGCTCCAGTATAACAATCGCAAAGATAAGAAGCAGCAGCATTGCAATAAATGCCGCCGGATGAACTCGCCATTTCTTCGGACGTGCCTTTTCCTGTCTCTCTTCTTCCTGAATACGCTTCTGGAAAAATTCCAGCTGCTTTTGATTTCTTTCACGTTCTTCTGCTGCTCTGTCAAGTTTATCTTCTGCCTCTTCCAATTCCTGCTGCAGTTTGTGAAGGTCTCTCCATACATAGGATGCTTCATTTTCTACTGCATCCCGCTTCTCTTGCCTTGCCAGTTCCTGCTCACGCTCTTCCCGGTCAAGCTCTCTTTTCTTCTCCTTCAAATATTGGAATGCGCCATCAAGCTGCAACTCCTCATCGCCTGTTGCATAAAAATTAGTCGCATGATTTCTAAGCTCAATGGAAAGCGCCTCTTTTGTCTTTGTTTCAGACTGTCCAATAGATACTGTACTTTCATAGAGCGACTTCTGCATTCCATCCAGCAGCGCCGCAAGATCACCGTCTTCCAGAGACAATTCTTCACCGTCATCTTCACAGATCAGCGATGCGCTTTTCCCGTATTTATCAAAGTTTCTTTGCAGATAGAACGTCCGGTCGCCGCACACAAATCTGACTGCGCCGGCATAATAATTTGGATTCTCCCACGGTTCATAACGGCTGAATGTATCTGTGGCCGCCGCCCTTCCACGCCCCCGTTCCATTCCGTACAGCATACTTCCGATAAAGGTATGAAGTGTTGTCTTTCCCGATTCATTTTCTCCATAGATCAGATTCACACCGTCTCTTAGGGGAATGGTCTTATCTGAAAATTTCCCAAAATTCTTTATGATTAGTTCCTGAATCCTCATTATTCCTAACCCCTCTTCGTCTCCAACAGAGCTCTCACACCTTCGCACAGCGCCTCATATTTGATACTCCCCTGCTTTGGATTTTGAAATGACGCAATGTATTTGCCAAGCAAATTACTTTTATTCTGTTCCATCAGTTTCTCAAACTGATAAGACGGCTCTGTCTCATCTGTACATTCCAGAATATTCCCAAATACATCTGCTTTTTCTCCTATCTGTGCAAAAGAAATATCCGGATCGCGAAGGCCTTTCAACGTAATTTTATAAATATTTTCACTTCCCCGGGTTTCTATTTCTTCCCGAAGAAAATCCCGCAGTTCCTCGCTCGTCATTTCCGGAGTCACCTGCACCGTCACCGGAAGATAGCTTCTGCCCGCAAAAGGCACAAATTTCGTACGAACCCCTTTTTCCCCGATCTCGCCATAAACATAGCCGTGGACCCCCAGATCATTTCGATCGGTAGGTTCCAGCGATCCCGCGTATCTGGCATAATGATCCAGAACCTCCTGCGGACGATGGATATGACCAAGCGCCACATACTCATATCCAAGTGTCATCAATTGTTCCCGCCGGATTGGAATATGCTTTTCGTCTCCACCGTGAGCCAGAAGAATTTCGTACCGCTCAAGCCGGGGCGCCTTCGCATTGTCATAGCGCGGCTCTGTAATCTCCCGCTCGTAATAGCTAAATCCATAAACTGCTGTCTTCCACTCCGGAAATCTCACACCTTTCATTTTCCTCTGAAACAGCGGATACACATTCTCGCTCCACTGAAATGTCCGATAATGAGAATCTTTTTTAATATAATCATGGTTTCCTGCAATCAGAACCACTTTCGTTCTCGTCAATTTTGAGAACAGATAATTTACTTCTTTTAGTTCCCGCAGCAAAGGCTGTCGGTGAAACAAATCTCCCGCAATCAAAAGCAGATCAATCTTATCTTTTTGGCAGACGTCCAGTAATGCCCGGAATGTGTCCCAGATCTCGCTGCTTCTTTTCGCGCTGTACGCCTTTCCCGCGTCCGGGCTTACGCCCAGATGTACATCCGCGATGTGTATGAATCTCATTTTCTCCCCCTTGTTCCTGCTTTCTGCCAGCTGGCAGCATTACAATAAATCTTGTTTTTTCCTCTGCACTTTCTGCCCGGATAGAACCGCGATGAAGCTCTACAATTCTTTTTGCAATCGCAAGTCCAAGCCCGGCTCCCCCCGTCTTACTGGAACGCGATTCATCTGCCCGATAAAATTTTTCAAAAATTCGTTCCAATTCTTTCTCAGGAATCGTCTTCCCTGCATTTTCAAAAACAATTTGAATCCTGTTTTCTTTAAGCTCTGCATGAATTTCAATCGTGGAATTCGGATAACAATATGTCATTGCATTTCTCAAAATATTGTCAAATACTCTTCCAAGCTTATCCGGATCTCCCTGAATCATCAGATCTTCTTCTGCTATCACTTCACATCTTAGCTGCTTCGCCCTAAGAACTCCATACGCTTCATCTGCCAGCTGCTCCAACATCATAGACAAGTCAAGCGTCGTCATCTCCAGTTCGATATTCTGAAGATTAAACTTCGTAATATCGAAAAACTCATTGATCAAATCTCCCAGACGGATTGCTTTTTCTAACGAAATATGTGTGTACTTGGCCCTTTCTTCTATTGGCATATCCGGATGCGTATCCAGCATACTCAAATAAGCAACAACAGATGTCAGCGGCGTCTTCAGATCATGCGCCAGAAAAACTACCAGGTCATTTTTCTTCTTTTCCCCTTCCTGACTTTCCTTTGCCTGTCTCTGAAGTGTAGCTTTAATTTCATTCATCCGCATTTCCAACGGTTTCAGCTCTGTGATCAAACGAATCGGTTTATCGGAATCTGAAATAATATTTTCAATACCATCCTCTACCTGATCCAGATATTTCGTCATCTTAGATAGCGCAATATAGAAAAACAGCGCAAAAAGTACAAGGAATCCTACAATCGTAAAAAACGGTTTATTGTGACCGATCAAGTGCCAGTACCAATAATTCGCCGTCTCCCGGTCTACTTGAAACCACATGAGTAACTTTACAAAAATATTACCAAACTGCTCATTTACAATCCCGTCAATCACATAGTCCATCAGAAAATTCCCAACAAGCACAACGAGCGCCATAACAAGAACTGTCTGCAGCAGAATGCTTAATTTTAGTTTACGATAATTATTCTTCAACTTTGTATCCTACTCCCCAGACCGTCTTAATAAAATCAGATTTTCCTGTAGGCACACTCATTTTCTCCCGCAGATGCCGGATATGCACCATAACTGTATTGTTGCTGTTCTTATAATACTGTTCATGCCATACCTGCTTAAACAATTCTTCTGAACTGATGACTTTTCCACGATTCTCACACAAAAGCCACAAAATATCGAATTCAATCGGCGTTAATGTCAGCGGCTGCTCATAATAAATACATTCATGTGAAGACCGGTTCAGAAACAGACCGGCGAAATCAATAATATCTTCGTCTGCCTTCACAGGACCTTCATTATATTGGGTATATCTGCGAAGCTGTGCCTTCACTCTTGCCACAAGTTCCAGCGGATTAAACGGCTTTGGAATATAGTCATCTGCCCCCAGCGTCAATCCTGTAATCTTATCCATATATTCTGTCTTTGCCGTCAGCATCATTACCGGAAATGTGTACTTTTCACGAATCTTTTTCAATATTTCAAATCCGTCGATATCCGGCAGCATGACATCAAGAATCGCCAGATCAATCTTCGTTGTCCGGATACATTCCAATGCATCTTCTCCTGTATAAAATTTAAAAATCCTGTACTGGTCACTTTGCAGATAGAGCTCAATTACATCTGCAATTTCCCGCTCATCATCCACTACTAAAATATTATTCATAGCTTCCTCTCCTTTCACCGCCGTACTTCGCACATGTTTCATCTTTATGTAAGTTTTCTCAACATATTTATCTTAAAAAACTACGGAAGGCGGAAGATATTGTTCCTCCGCCCTGCCGTTGCCTGTTTATTTATTTGTTATTACAGCTCGCAGTTATTCACTGTTCTCGGGAACGGAATGACATCACGAATGTTAGACATACCTGTCAGATACATAACACATCTCTCAAATCCAAGCCCGAAGCCTGCATGTCTTGTAGAACCATATTTGCGAAGATCCAGATAGAAATCATACTCTTCCGGATTCAGATCCAGCTCTTTCATACGAGCAAGAAGCTTATCATAATCATCTTCTCTCTGGCTTCCTCCGATGATCTCCCCGATTCCCGGCACAAGACAGTCTACTGCCGCAACCGTCTTATTGTCATCGTTCATCTTCATATAGAATGCCTTAATATCCTTCGGATAATCTGTCACAAATACCGGACGTTTGTAAATCTGCTCTGTCAGATAACGCTCATGTTCTGTCTGCAGATCGCATCCCCATGATACTTTATAATCAAACTTATCGTTATTCTTCTCAAGCATCTCAACTGCCTCTGTATATGTCACTCTCGCAAAGTCAGAGTTCACAACGTTATTCAGTCTTTCCAAAAGACCTTTGTCTACAAATGAGTTGAAGAAATTCATCTCTTCCGGAGCCTGCTCCATTACAAACCGGATAATGTATTTCAGCATGCTCTCTGCCAGGTTCATGTTATCTTCCAGATCTGCAAATGAAATCTCCGGCTCTACCATCCAGAACTCCGCTGCATGACGTGTCGTGTTCGAATTCTCAGCACGGAATGTCGGTCCAAATGTATAAATATTTCTAAATGCCTGAGCGTATGTCTCTCCATTGAGCTGACCGGATACGGTAAGACTTGTCTTCTTATTAAAGAAATCCTGACTGTAATCTACTGCTCCTTCTGCTGTTTTTGGAAGATGTTCAAGATCCAGTGTTGTTACCTGGAACATCTCGCCGGCGCCTTCACAGTCACTTCCTGTAATCAGCGGCGTATGCACATAAACAAAATCTCTTTCCTGGAAGAACTTATGGATTGCATATGCACAAAGTGAACGCACACGGAACACTGCCTGGAATGTATTCGTTCTCGGACGCAGATGTGAGATCGTTCTCAAGTATTCAAAGCTGTGACGCTTCTTCTGGAGCGGATACTCCGGTGAAGATGCACCTTCTACAACAACTTCTGTTGCCTGGATCTCAAATGGCTGTTTCGCCTGCGGTGTCGCTGTCAGAACACCCTTCACAATGATCGCTGCTCCTACGTTCAGCTTAGAAATCTCTGCAAAATTCTCCATTGTGTCATGGTAAACAATCTGCAGTGTCTCAAAAAATGATCCGTCATTCACAACAATAAATCCAAATGCTTTCGAATCACGAATACTTCTTACCCAGCCCCCGACAGTAACTTCTTTATCTAAATATGCTTCTCTGTTCTTATACAATTCGCGTACAGTTACTAATTCCATTTCAAAACCTCCTGATTGATACATTATTCTGATTATAGCATACATCCCAAAAAAGATAAATAAAAAAGCAATAGAAAAAGGCAGCGGACTGCATCTTCTGCTCATTCCGCTGCCATCATCTGCATTTCATATCTATCTCAAGGATGCTACATGCTTTTCTGGATACGACGAAATAAGCCCGGACAAATGATTATTATTTCCGAACTGATTATTATTATTGCTATTATTCATTGCTTCCATCGTCATCATCCAAACTCTCATGTCTTCAACTTCCTTTCTAATAATTTCCCTTTATTTTATTCTTAAATTCATGAATTATAAAATAAATTGAAGTGAGTTTATCATACAATACCTTAGATGTCAAGCCCGGCAGAAATATCTTTTTCCCTTTTGCGTACCCTCACAATATTTGTATGCTGTGGATTTCCTTTTGCCAAAGGCGTTGGTTTCAATGATGTAAGTACATTGATGCTTCCCCGCTGATCCGTACCTTCTGAATCCGGATCATACCACGCTCCCTGACTGAGCGCCAATACCCTTGTCGCTATCCGGCTTGTGATCTTTACCGGTACTTTCATCCGTCCCCTTACATTTTCCAGAATAATCGTCTCGCCCTCTGTAATCCCAAGCTTTCTCGCATCTTCCGGATGCATCCAGACTGCTTCCGGCTCTTTCTTCTGAAGAATCCGATTATTGTCATGACAGGAATGTGTACGCACTTTCGTATGCCAGCCGATCAGCTGAAATTCATTCTCATCTTCTGAAAGCTCTTCTATTCCTTCTCCGCAAGGAACATATTTCGGAATCGCTGCAATCTCTTCTTTCCCGTATAAATGATGAATATATGGAATGAAAAAGTCAATCTTACCGGAATAAGTTGGAAATGGATGATGATCCGGATCTTTTCTCTGCTGTTCAAAAGCAATGACCGGAGGACGCTCTGCATATCTGGCAATTCCATTCTCTCGCAGTTTTTCATATGAGATAAGAGCAGAATCTGTTATTTGCATATCTCGATAAAGAGATTTCAGCCATTCCTCCATTGTCTCTTTCCCATCATCGAAAGCTTCCCCTTCCCCGCTCATCCATGCCAATCGCCGAATCCACTCATATTCAAATCTTGACTCAAACAACGGCTCTGTCATTTTCCGATTGTAGAGGAGGAAATCTCCTTCCTGCCATGCCGGCGTAATATTATCTACTTCATAGCACGATGCCGCCGGAAGGATAATATCCGCATACATCGCGCTTGGCGTCATAAATACATCAGAACAGACGATACATTCACAGAGCGATTCATTTTCCAGAATCTTTCTAGTCTCATTAATATCACCATGTTGGTTAATGAGTGTATTACCTCCAAGACACCAAAGCATCTTCACATTACTGTCCAGTTTTGTGACACCGAGAAGTCCGTCTTTTACCGGCTTCATACAAGTTCCCTCTCTAACTGCTTTTGTCCACAAATAACACGGAATCTTTCCCGGATAGCGTTCTTCTCCATTTGGGAAATATGCCTTTATCGGTTTTTCTGTATCATCTTCCGCACCACATCTGCCTCCGGAAATACCAACATTCCCACACAGACAGGAAAGCGCTGTAATCATCCGCACCGTCTGCTCACCGTTCGCATGACGCTGCGGTCCACATCCCTGCAGTATCGCAGCCGGTTTACTTTCGGCGTACAAATGCGCCAGTTCTATAATCTTTTCTTTTGGAATCCCTGTGATCTTTTCCGCCCATTCCGGCGTCTTTGGAATCTGATCTCGTATTCCGAGTATATATTCTTCATAGCTTTCTTCCTTCTGATACTGTTTTGGCATCGTCTCATGATCATAGCCGCTGCAATATGTATGGAGAAATTTTTTATCATGGAGATTTTCACTGATAATCACATATGCCATCCCGGCCGCCAGCGCCCCATCGGTTGCTGGGCGGATCGGAATCCATTCATCCCCATAGGCTGCTGTATCGGAACAGCGTGGATCAATCGTAATGATACGAATCCCTTTCTTTTTCGCGCGGCAGAGCATTTTGCGAAGCGCCGGTCCAAATCCCGTCTCCAATGGATTATGTCCCCAGACAAGAATCAGACTGCTGTTCAATAAATCTTCTGCACTGTTTCCGGTCTTACCTGTTCCATACATAAGAGATGTTGCCCACTGTGTACATGCTGCGCTGTAATCATTATAAAAACCAAGAAATCCTCCATCCAGATTCAGGAAACGCCGCAGTACCTCATCCGGACGCACAAGTGATACTACCCCCGTCGAATAAGTAATATAGCGGGAGGCAGCACCATATGTATCACGGATACGCACATTCTCCGCTGCAATTCTCTGCAGCGCTTCTTCCCAACTAATTCTCCTGAGCTGCCGCTGCCCCGTTTTCCGGTTCGAAGAAGGGGATATCTGAGACGATCTGCCGTCAAATATGTCTCCGCGGATGCCAGTCCCCGGATACAGGTTGTCAGTCGATTTTCCTGAAGTTCCTCTGTACGCGCTGAACGGACACGAAGTACACAACCATCACACACTTCCACTTCTTTCAGGCAGGAACTTCCGCAATTATTCCAACAGCCTGCGCTGCGTATCCAGACACGCTCCTCTTTCTGATTCGGACTGCAGAAAGCAAATGATGCCGGAATCGGTCTGCTCTGATGCTCTGATTCCCATTCTGAAATCCAGACCGGAATCTGATCATCAAGCTTTTTATCCTGTGCTTCCCGCTTCTCCTGCCCACATCTGTCATACTGTGTCACTATATCCTTCAGCTTCTCTGCTGTTCTTTGCAGTTCTTTCACAAGCTTTGTAAATTTCGGATAATTCCCGTGCAGTTCCAACTCTTTTTTCAAATTTTCCGAAAACAAAAGCATATGTTCCTCAAGAAACCGCAGCAGTATCTTTCCTGCCATCGCTCCAACATCAGTAAAATTTTCGGAACCTGTTTCTTTCTCCAGAACAAAACTCCAAAAGGATAAAAACAGACATTCATAGCCGATGTAATCCGCCGGTTCATTTGCCTGATCCGACCGCACAATCTTCACACCGCTTTTTTTATAAGCCCGCTGCACAGCCAGCGTATACTTATCCAAAAGTCTCCCCGTTCCATTCCGATAGCAGGATTCCCAAAGGCAGGAACTCTTTGTCCTGCCCTTTCAATCAATCGTTGGTATTCACTTTCTTCTGCAATACTTCCAACAGCATTTTGATCTGCTAAAAAAATATATGCATATTCATAAAATTGTTCTGATATTTTCATATATGCTAATCCTTTACATATCCAATAAATGTATTTCCGCTTCCTGCTGACATGGCTGCAACTTCTTCTGTCGAAACAGTATGCACACTTCCATCTGCCGGATTCATGTATGTTACCGTATCAGATGTATACCCTGTCAGAATCACTGCGTTCATATGATCTGTCAATGCGATTACCGGCGTTCCCTTGCCAATAATATAAAGTACCTGTTCCACTGTACATCCTGTCAGATCCATTCCTCTTCCCTTTGTATAATTTGTCAGGATCTGAATGGCAGATCTTCCGTTAGCCATTTCTTTCATAACATCGATTGGATTTCCCTCATATTCTGTAATAGCCCGTACACTTGCTGCAAGTGTGCTCTCGCCCTCCTGCACAACTGTCGGCTGGAATCCTTCAATTTCATAGCTCAGATCTCTGTTTCCTTTCTCCCATACGCACACCTGGCTGGAATCCACAACTACTCCGGAAATCGCATCTGCTTTCACAACTGCATACCCTGCCCGGTCATATACCCCGAGAAGCTGGCCGAGACCATACACATAATAGTTTCCTTCTGTTACTCCTGCATCCAATGTTACTGTTACCGGATTCTCAAAAAGTACCTGCTTCGGCTTTAGGATCTTTGGCGAAACGTCCTCAATCTTGCTGTCAAATGAAAACATCATCTTCCGCTGCTCCGTCTCTGACTGATAAGCCTCCAGCTGAATATTGCTGACTTCCGGTTCCTCGTTCCCGGTAATATAATCAGATGCCACCGCCGTATAAATCTCTCCATTTCGCGCAACCCGGTTCATCGTCAGCAGATTGTCCTCAATAAACACATCCAGAATATATACGCCCTCGTTCTCGTATGTCTTTAATACCTGATTGTCTGTACTGCGGATCTCCAGACGATACATCGGTACAACCGAAGTTCCCGACACGGTTTTCCCTGCATCTTCTGCCCGGGATACTCCGTAAACAAAATCATCATAGATAAATCCAAGCGGTTTTACCGTCGCTCCTCCGGCTTCTACTGTATATTCTTTTTCTGTCTGCAGATTCATCACTTTAATCTCTGACGCCTGCTCATATTCACCACCGATCTGAAATGCAATTAAATGACCGTCCGATGATGCGGCATACTGATTCTCCGAAAGCCCGCCAACAATGACTTCCTTCCCCTCATCTTTGAGATAAATGCGGTAAAAAGAACCATCCAGCATCACATACAGATGCTCTTTTTCATGGTTATAGTAGATCAGCTTTCCAAGTTCATCTTCTGCAATTGCAAATGACTGTCTGCTCGGAATAAATGCCTTTTCTTCTACAAAATTCTTTTTCAAATTATAATAATAAATCGCCGCCCCGACTTTTCCTTCGTGCTGTCCCCGGTTCATATATCCGTATACTGCAAAAGTCGTGCTTCCGTCTTCATCTACCGAAATAATCTTAATCTGATGCTGATCAAATTCATTTCGAATGTCATCATTCTCATCACTGAGGAAACTAAAGACACGGGAGAGTTTCCCCTCATCCTGATCATAATTCCAAAGTTCCCGCGCCTGCACAAATGAAATCACCGTTCCGTCTTTATTCGTTACATAAGAAATATCTTCCGGCACAATCCCAAGATCAATACCGTCCGGAGAAAACATCTTACTGTTCTCATCTAACAGCTGTTCCATTGTTCTGTCATAATCAAGAAGATAGAACTTCTCCCGATAGTAGCGTACTCTAAAATATTCTTTTACATAATAAAGCGCTTCCGCTCCATCCGCAGCTGTTGTGCGGACTTTATATTTCAGCTGAACAGACGTGTAAGTAGTCGTACCTTCTTTAATATTCCATTGTACATCACCAACTACTTCCGGTTTCAATTCTCCCCAGAGCACCTGATTATAATCACAGTGCAGCGTTACATGCTGAAGCGTACCATTGTCTGCCGCCGCATTTGGCTCAAGTAATGATGCAATAGAGTTATTCGGATTCTTTGTAATCGCATCTGTGTGAAACTGTTCGACAAAATCCAGGCATTCCCGAATATGATACTCCTTTGCAAGTGTGATCCGCGTATAATAACGGATCTCCTGTCCATCCTCCGGCTGAAGCTCAATCTTCAATACAGCTTCTTTCTCCTCTCCCATTGCAGCGCCAAGCGAAAGAATCGCAGCCCCGTCTTTGATAACTGCCTTCCCTTCTGCCAGCGTCTTTTGTACATTCAGAGAATATACCGTATAGGAGAAATCTTTTATTTTCTTTTGATTCTTTTTAATATGAACAGTCAAATTCCCATCTTTGTCCAGCGGTGTCAGCGTATCGCGCATAGCCGTCAGATCCATCTCCGACGTATAGCCCGCCAATGGATTCAATTCATATCCTTCGGTTTCAAATATAATCTGCGGCAAAGATGCATTCCCCATATCTACCGTCATATCTGCATTCTGCCTGCTCGTCAAAATACTGAAAATAACTACTGCCGCGACAAAAATCGCTCCCAGTATTCCAGCTCTTGCCAAAATCTTTTTCATGAATCAGCTACCCCTTCTAATCATTTCATTCTCCCCTTGCATCCATCCGGCTATCCAAGCAGTTTCCCCAGCATCGGTGTTACATGGAGAAAATCTTCCAGCTGCTTTATTTCCTCGCCATTTTCGTGTGCTCTCCCCGTTCTGACCGCACGAATCAAAATATTCTTCGGCGTATGCTCCATATCGATGAATTCAAGAATCTGAGTATCATATCCTTCCCTCTCAAGATACTCTGCGCGCAGCGCATCTGTAAAAAGCGCTGCCATCCGTTCTTTAATCAAACCATATTTCAGCGCCGAATGCAAAATTTCATTCTGAATCTGTTCATTCATTTCATGCTGGCAGCACGGCACTGAAAGAATCACTTTGGCTTTCCAGCCAACTGCTTTCGCCAACGCAAAATCTGTTGCCGTGTCACATGCATGAAGTGTCACTACCATATCAACTTCATCTACCCCTGTATAATCTGCAATATTTCCTTCCAGAAAACGAAGCTTCTCATATCCATACTTTTCACTTAACTCATTGCACTTGCAAATCACATCCGTCTTTAAATCAAGCCCGATAATCCTCACATCATATTTTTTCAATTCATGAAGATAATAATACATGGCAAATGTCAAATAAGACTTTCCACATCCAAAGTCCAGTATTGTCACTTCTCTGTCACTTGGAAGCTTCGGAAGAATATCTTCAATAAATTCTAAAAAACGATTGATCTGACGAAACTTATCGAACCTTGTCCGCACGATCTTTCCATCTGCCGTCATAACACCAAGATCCTGAAGAAACATCACCGGTGTTCCCTCCTGCAAAATATACTTCTTGCTCCGGTTATGTGACAGATCTACCTCTTTCACCTTGCCGGAAACTGCCTTTTTCTTAATCGTTATCTTTCCCTTCTTGCTAATAAGAACGGTACAGGAAAACTTTTTCGTTTCGATCTGCATCTGCTTAAATAACTGCATCAGCTCCCCTGTCTTAACCACAGCCTCTTCTGCCCGGACATTCTCATGAAATGCCTGTTTCCCACGGAATTCTTCCAACTGAAAATGCAGCTCTGCGCCTTTCAAAAGCGGACGGATCTTTACTTTCTGAAGTTCCTCTTTCTCTCTCGGATTGCTAAGTACCGCACTAATAAAATCTATTGTAAAACTTTCTCTTAAAACCTGATCTAATTCCTTTGTCACTCGTCTTTTGCTCCTTCGTGTCAACTATTTTTCATTGAATTTTTCTGACATATTAGTATTGTAATGCTTCTCAAATACAGATGCAAGAACGATTCAAAAAAATAACAAAATTAATATTTTCGTTAGAATTTAGCAAGATTTTCCTAAAAAAGGGGCTGTCGGTTAATACCGATTTTTAGCTTCTAAATCTTAAAATAAGAATCTCCTGTAGAAATCAGTGTTTTTATACCTGATTTTCTACAGGAGATTCTTATTTTTT
>NZ_QRVX01000026.1:0-35632 GCF_003458885.1 Coprococcus sp. AF21-14LB
TGTACAAAAATCACCTTTTTATATCGGTGAGTTTCTTCAAAACCTCAGCATTTTCACCAGGCAGAGAAGATACTTTCCCCATACACAGACTGGCTGACCCGTCCGCGGCCTGGTACAATTGGAAAGAATCACATTCAGAGCAGTTCCTGTTAATTCAGAACTGCTCTTTTTATCTGCTCTGAATCTGATACTTCCCTTATGAATTGTACCACTAATTGTTATATCTCCCAACACTGCCAAGTTGCTGACAACAGGCTTTCCAAGGGCAATCGAACAAAGTGCAATTAATGTTGGAAGTGCCAATTTGTCTGTCATACCAATTCCCTGTAAATCCTGATAATTGATGATGTAGTCTTTGGTCAATGTACTAATAGAACCACTGATCCGATTGCCGTTGGCTTTCAGATAATTAAATGCCGTGTTCACCGCTTCCTTGCATTTAGAATCACTGCCTAAGCCAGTCCGTTCAATTTTGCCATTGCCTGGAAGCATCTGACTTTCCAAACGGAATACACCAATCATGCCACTTTTTCCTCTGGATACGGTATAAACCTGTCCCGGATTACACATTCCATCCGGTATCAGCTTACCGCCACCCTGTTCTGGTACGGAAACATAATGTTCTGACATATCTTCTAGATCTATATAAGAGAAGTTTACATCATAAAATTCCATACCGCCCAGTTTCTTCAATTGCTCCTTGACACGGCGACGCATTTCCAATGCAATCTGAATAATTTCTTCCAGTTCTTCTTTGGTAAACTCACCATTTGGGTACATCAACTTCAGATAACCGTCTATCATACGCCGAACCGCAATTGTATCACGCTGATTCAGATTTCTCCCCAAGCGGAAGTAGTGATCAAGCGCATCTCCATACTGCTCCTTGCGAAGCTCTCGGATGAACTCTGCCAAATAGTCACTGATAAAACCATAATCATTAGTAAAATGCTCCGGTCTGAACTTCGGTATCTCCCATCCTGGAAGATAGCAGTGCATACGATCAAGAAATGCTGTATCTGTTCCCATTTCCTGCGGGAAAGGTGCAAACAGACTGGATGTTTTCAACAGCACGTCCACACTCTGATTAATATTTCCCACAAATACCATGGACGCAGTAGCAGCTTTTTCTTCTTTGCCACGGGCAAAAGAGCCGGATGCCATGTAATCCTTCATAATCTGGATGCCATCTTTATCCTTAAACTTGATACCTGCCACTTCATCAAAAGCAACGCAGTCCCACAAGCCGACCAATCCGACCGTTTTGCGTCCCATATTGTAAAACAGATTTGCAACTGTCGTCTGCCCACCGGAAATCAAAATACTGTTTGGTGAAATCTCTTTGTAAAGATGAGATTTACCGGTGCTTCTCGGTCCAAGCTCACAAAGATTAAAGTTATTCTCAACTAATGGAATCATACGGGTCAAGAGCAACCATTTCTCACGGTATGTAAATTCATCCGGTTCCATTCCGATAGAACGAAGAAGGATATCCAACCATTCATCTTTCGTAAAAGCTTTTCGTCCCTGCTTCAGTTCATCAATATCAATGTGCGGCATCTGGATCGGTGTCAGCTTACGGATACTGATTGGTGAAATATCTTTCTGCTTTTTCTGTTTGGAACGAAGTGGATTTCCATCAATGTCCTCAATACCAAAATTATTGTCGCCTTCAACCTCATAATCCAGCTGAACAATACACCAGATACCGCCACAGAGCAGGCGATCAAATTTTTCTGGATATTCATCGGCAATCGGTACATTACCAACGCCCAAATTAGAAAACTCTGCAAAAAAGCAGTCCTTTTTCATATCCAGTCGAACAGTCACCATATCAATGATTGTGTGACTGCCTTTTTTACGCAGCTGAGACAGAATTTTCTGTGATTCATCCGGGCGTACAAAGTTATCAGCAAGAATACGCTTCACATTCTGTACGCCTTTCTCTATAACAGTCTCATCATCTGAACTGCAATACTGTCCCAACAAGAACTCAAGAACATACACTGGGACATTCGCCCCTTCTTTGATTTTCTTTGTCAGGTCTTTCCGAACAATCTTACCGTCAAAGTTCTGACGGAGCTTGTTCTTTATTTCTTCGCGGGTACTTTCACCCTCTCTAAATTGCTCCACCTTTCTCTCCTCCTGCGGCATTAACTAAAGAAATCAAACTCATCCACCGCAAAGGCGATGTCAATCTGGAATGGCTCCCGCTGTGGCATCTGTAATCCCTGTTCATCTGCAATTACCAGATAATACGTTGCTGTATTGCTGTATTTTAGAGATTTTAGATTAAACTGACAACGGAAAGTTCTTTCTGCACCGTTATCGCTGGTCTTATCTGCAATAATCTTTTGAATATCACTAATCTGCTTGCCGTCCTCATCTGTAAAGTAAACCTGATAGGTTTCAGCTTCACGGTTTGTACTGACTGCATCTTTTTGATAGAAGTTCAATGAAAAAATCATATTGCTGATTTTACGGTTTGCGGACAGTAACTTGACCGTTACCGGCTTGGTATCATATTTCTGCTTATTTCGCTTATATTCCATAGAATCGTTGCGGAGATAATGATACTCAATCACCGGAACAACCATTTCCTGCAAACTGATACCACCATGCACAAAATTCATTCCGCCACCATTCATTTTGATACGAATACTTTCTCTCGGTGCAAATCCATCAAATTCTGTATTTCCTCCCAGGAATTTTACAGGCATCAAGTAATCTGGTTGCACACCTTTCTGCATAATTGCATATCTTCTGCCATATTCTACACACCGCTTGATGCTTTCTTTTTTTGTAATGTCAGAGTTTGTTACATCCACATCAAAAAATCCTCTTTTATCTACTTTGTCCTCTTCCTTCAAAGGACTGTATGTATAAAGAAATCCATGATCTGCCGTAATTAAAATATTCGTTCCACCAAATTCATTTACAATGATACGCACAAGATTCTTCAATTCTGAAATTGCCTTGTCACACGCAGCAAAAACAGCAGTATCCGAAGTGTGGCTGGCTTCATCAATGGTATCGTGGTAAATATAGACCACATCCATACCTTTTATCAAAGCACTTCTTTCCGCTCGTTTCATAGCAATGATGTCATTATACTTTAAGGCCACGCTTGCCGACTCTTCTGTTTTCAGAACCTTGTCCCTATAAGTACTTGCCGTAGACTGTCCATCTGCCAAAACCGTCAAAATATCGTTCCGAACCTCTACTGTCAATTCTTTGTGCGGCAACAAAGCTGCCATACCAAACTTTGTAGTAGAAGGAAAGATGCTCTGCATACTGCTGATAGAAACCTTACTTTGCGTTTCTCGCTGAAGCTGATCTGCCATCGTAGCCGCCACTTCATAACGCATGGCATCTGAGATAATTACAAATACTTTCGTATCCGAGGTTTGGATACGGGAACGGTAAAAATCCTCCTGTTGCGGTACTTCCAGAACTTTACCGTAAGTTGCCAGTTCATCCGCACATACATCCGACCAGTTGTTTCCCAACTCACCTAAGAACCAGTGCGTATAAAGTCCTTCCACCTTATCGACAACATGCTTGAACAAATCATCCAGCAGAATATTGGAAGTCTCCAAACTCTTTTGAAAACTAAGATGGAACAAACGGTAATAAGTGTCCATCTGATAGTAGCTCTCAGTATATTCTTTCCAGATACTTTTCGCTTCTGCGGTATGGAATCCGGCAGAATGTTCCTTAAAGAAACTTTGCATATTCGCCACTTGTAAGATACCGTCATAAAAATTCTCAAATGGCTCATACCATACACAAGTTCTACGTTTTTCAACGGTATTCGTAATGGTATCCACATCAATAATATGGTCACTAATCTCTGTCATTAGCTTTGTCAGAATTACTTCGTTAATACACGGAAAGCACTCTGTTCCTACCAAATCTTCTACTGTCAGCTTTTCAAAACGCTGATACAGACGAGCTTCATCCTCAACATAACGTGCCACATCATATAATTGCGGAATGTTGTCACTATGAAGCCATTCAGAAATAAAATCATAGCAATATGCCTGATGTGGCATGGAAATAAAACCGTCCAGTCCGGCAAGATATTCCTGCCGCATGGTACGGGTCGCCGCGGTTAAAAGTAGATGAATTGCCAATCGCCCAAGGTCTGGTTTCTCCTCCATAAATCCGCATCCCTGACGAACCATCGCCCAAAATGCTGCGTCCGCATGATATTTTACAAAATCCTGATAAACCGTATTATTATTCAAATCCAGTCCCGCCTGGAACACACTACGGAGAATCATATTAGGCTGTGCATCTTTCAATCCACAGATTGCCGCCATGACAGCCATGTGCAACTGTGCCGGTGTTTCCGGAACTTTATTCTGTGTGCTGACTTTCAAACGACGATCTTTCGCATTGAAATAAGCACGATAATTTTTAACCTGTTTCCTCATTGCCGGATTTGATATAAGTCCCATCTCATCCATCCAAATAGAAATCAGATCCGCCCGAAACTCTTCGCTGTAAAGCTCCACATCTAGAAGCCAGTTATCATCTGGGCGATTATAGACACACGGATTGTAAACCAGATAATTTGTGGTCAAATCATCTACTGAAAGCAGTTTTTTTACAGAAAACGCATTATTTCCAGTCAGCGCAATCACCTTTGCATTTTCCAAAACCACTTCATCCAATTTATCCTCAAATTCCTTATCTTCATCGTACCAGAAAATGATACGACGCTGATAAAACTCAGCCAGAGGTGCAGCAAATCTGCGATTTAAATCTTGTATTATTTTATCTGTATCCATGCTGTCCTCCTACCTTATAATTTTCCAATTTGCTTTTCGTTTTGTTCCGCCCTGTACCAATCTACCTTTTTCCTGTAAAGAAGCGAACATTCGAGAAATCGTTCTTTTCGATATCCCCATTTTTTCTGCATAATATGCCTGTGTTGCAGACGGATTCTTCTCTATAATCTGCAACAATTTTTCTATCTGCGTCTGTTCCTTATTAAGCGGCACTTCAGCGCTATTAGTGCCATCATCAACGCCACATTTAACGCCATCAGCGCCATTTTTAGTGCTATTGGCGTTAATCATGGCGTTATTGGTAGCAACCTGACCTCGATAAATATTAATACGCAAATCAACTTCGCCACCAATAAACTCCGGCTCCCGCAATCCGGCAGCTTTTACTTTATCAATAATTCTCGGAATGCCGCTTCCCCAATGCTCAATCAGGTTCATATAGGCAAACGCATGGGCAAGGGCTTCATTTCTGATTTTAGAATAGCCTTCTTTCATACGCTCCATCGTTTGTCCCATTGGCAGCTTTCCTGGAGAAGTAATTTCCAATCGGTTGTCATATACCGCTACCTGTATCGTACCATGATCCAGATAACTACGATGTACCATAGCATTTATAATCAACTCACGAATGGCATCCGGTGGAATCTCATAAACATCCTGGCGATAAATTCCCACAATTGTAGCACCCAGATGAATATTTCTCAAAACAAACTGAAATGCTTCGTCTATCTGTTCCCAAAGCGGACCGGTATATTCTCTACGATCAACAAATACCGCTTTCGTTGTCCCTTTGAACACACCACATTGCGTTGTAACATGAAGTCCTCCGTTGCCTGTCAAAATAGCAAACGCATTGGATGGAAAATCTTTTCCATCACGCTCAATTAAAATTCCCCAGGAACGCAACTGCTGTCTTCCCACATCTTTAATCGTTGCTTTCTGTTCCTCTGTACGGGCATTTTTGACAGCCTGCTCTTTCATAGCTTTGCAAAGAGCATCAATATCTTCATCTGTAACATTTAACCCAGTACATAAAGCCTGATCATAGTAACGATTACTGCCCTCAAACAACAATTCTTTTATCATATACTCGTCGGCAAGGCGGGTAGTTCCGGCAACACGGACATATACACCACCATCTCTGCCAATGGCTTTGATATAATACGGGCGCTGTCTGCCCTCAGAAACCTCTACCACAATGACAGTCTTACCATCAACCGTCTGTAAAGTGATATCTGGGATAATTGCCGGTTCACAGCTGTCTGATACAGCATTTGCAATGGCATCCATTTTCTTGAACACATCTTCTTTGTCAAAGCCGACAACCTCTCTGGTTTTATCGGCAATCCCGAAAATGATTTTTCCTCCGGTTCCATTTGCAAAGGCAACCACAGATTTCATATATTTGATGCTTTTCTCCGGCAGGTTCTCTTTAAACTCTACATTTTTTGATTCCCCTGCAAGAATTTCTTCTATGGTCATCATAACACCTCGCTCTCTTTGGTAGTATTCACCACCATTTTGACTACTTGATTGATGTTGTTATTGCGCTTAAAGCTTTACTTAAAGCAGCTTCATCAGCTTGTTTTTTTCTTAAACTTTCCCACATACCAAGTATCTGATAAATACATTCTTTTACAACTGGAAAATATTTTCGACATTCTTCTTCGCTTAACTCATGAATGCCCTTACTAAGAATTCCATAGATAGTTGTATTATTGATGAGTACTTCTGGAAGATAGCCATCTAGCATCTTAATTCGTTCAGACATTCTTGCCTGCTCAAATTTCTCATCATCAATCACATCTCCTGCAGTTTCTTTGGCTTGATAAACAAGTCGTTCAAGAATTCGTCTTAAATAAACATATGAACCAGCTCCAACTCCACTTGCAAAAAGTCCTATCGCTGTTCCAAGTTCCTTACGATCTTCCTTAGAAATCACATGCTTATAAGCATCTAATTCTGGAAATGTCATATCCGCAACTGATGGATACTGTCCAATTTTCATCATGGAATTATCTGTTGTCAAAACAACATAATCTAAATGATGCTTTTCATTCATTGAACAAATATATTCTAATTTCATTATTCTCACAGTATCGGCTATTTGCCAATTTATCCATCTCCATTCTGCAATGAAATCTTTTTCCTCCCTGACCTTTTTACTAAAAATCAGATTTTGGAGAGATTCTATCTCTTCGCCAAGATTCCTGCACACTATTTTTTCATGCCCCTCCGGTCCTGACTCAAAATAATATTCAACAGGTTTCATCCTAAAAACACGTTCTCGCTTGCACTCTTTACAATAAGTACTGATTTTTATATTTCCCTTAATTAATTCAATCAAGTCGGTAATATTATTCTCACAAATCTCTATAGAATGATATAATCCTGCTGTTTTTAAAAACGTAGCAAATACATTATCCAATTACTCCACTCCTCCTACTTTATTTTAGCCAAAACATCCTGGAAAATTGCATAATTCTTCTTCACACCATCGTCCAGATCAATAGAAATCATCTGGTCGGCAAGGTGATGAATCTTTTCCTCGTAGATTCTGATTTCAGTATCCTGTGCCTGCAAAGTAGTTAATTTCTTTTTTAACTTCACCCGCTCGCCAGTGGATGCATTGGCACTCCGCTGTTCCAAATCGACAATAGCTGTACGATAACGAGCCTGCTGCTCATGCACATAATCGGTACGAATACGGGCAATGGCGTCCGGCTGATAGCGGTGCATATAAATCAGAGCCTTAAAGCCGTTCTTCTTTCCGCTGTCAAACAGCCAGTAAATCGGACGTTTCTGATAAATCTTGCAATGGTCTTTGTAAAAATCATTTAGGAAATAATTCCGAATCACATCCTTCGGCTGACCTTTGCTGTCCAAAGCATCGGCAATGAATTTCAGGTTTTCATCCAGAGTATCTGCACCGTAAACGCTTTTCACGAACTCCACGAACAAACCAACAATATCATCCTCAAAGTATTCATCGTCGCAAATCGGGATAATGTTATCCTTATCCGCAGCAAAAGAAGCATACTTGCTGGCATCCCATTCGCCGCCTGCATAGACAAGTCCGTCTACATCCAGAGAGTAACGACCAAACATACAGCCAACCGCATAGGAAATGAATGAGCGAATCTCTCTGCCAAGGTCAGCCTTGCGAACAGTGATATCCTTATCCTCAACTTCCGGTGTCAGTTCTTCTTGCAAACCGTAAATGTCAATGAAGATACGATTCAGTTCTTCCTCGTTGGCTTTCAACTGATTAAAACGCTCATCGCATTCAGCCTGCCACTGTTCAAAGGCTTCTGCAATAGTAGGAACCCTGCGAATCAGTGAATGATGTCTGAAATCCCATGATGTTTCAAAAGAATCCCAGTCTTTTTTGCTTATCGCTATTGAAGAATCAACATATTCTTCAACATTACTCTTCTCTTTTTCTATAAACCAAATCGGAACTTTTGCTACATCTCCAACATTCATATTCAATGTAGGATTAAGCATTTTAGTTATTTTTCCTACCACTTTACTGTTTAAAATTCCGCACAAATATTTAAGTATATGTTTTTCTGGAAAACACGATATTCCCGCCACATTAAAAGCAAAATTTTCGTCATAATATCTAACTGAAAATTCTCCACTTGTTATTAAGGACCAACTTAGTGCTGGCTTAAAATTGTATTCAAGATTTTGTGGTCGCGATTTTAGTTTTCCCTTGGTATCCTTAAAATTCTTTATCTCCTGTCCATCATTTTCCCATAAAAGAATATATTCTCTATTACCATACCAACGTCTAAATTCTCCACCTTTATTAAATGGATACCATTTTTTCTTGCTATGTACGAATGCCACATTATTTGCTGATACCTCAAACCATAATCTTAAAAATCTATTATTATCCCCCGTGATTAACCCTTGCTTTGGTTCGCTTATAGATGCCAATGATGGCGCTTCTTTGAATGCCTTTAACAATTTATCACTTACTCCATATGCCAAAATTGCTCCAGGTATTTCTTTTATATTATTTGTATTAATCCTATAAACATATTGGCACGCTCTATCACTTATTGCTTCTAAAACTTTTATACTTTGAATCTCTGCGCCATAGAATCTGCTTAAACTCATATAGGTACCTGTGTAGTTATAGAAATTTTTCAAAAACACAAAAGTACAAATCGGTACATATGCAGATTCAAAAAAAGCATGATATTCTGGTTGAATTAATGAATGTATCGAATTTTTCTCTAACCATTTCTTTCTCGCATTTTCAAATGACGACAAAAACATCCATGTATATGATGTCATCAATCCAATTTTGGCATATTGAGTTCCGAGATTTATACATTTATCAATAAAAACAGCATATAAATCTTGCTTTGTTTCGCCATAGTGCTTTTTAATATAGCTTAATAATATATCACTCATGCCATTTGATGCCATATACGGTGGATTCGTCACAACCACATCATACTTCTGTGCCAGTGCTTCTGCCACCTGTACCAACGGCAATAATTCTCTCAGTGCCGTCTCACGGGACATATTTATATCTTCCGTAATCTCAGCAAAACGATCATACAGAGCAGACCAATCCTGCGGTGTTACTGTCAGAATAGAGCCGTATTCCTTTGCATCATGCAGCTCTTTGATGATAGTGTCCATAGCTGTTATGAGCTTCGCATCGCCATTACAGAAATAGTCCACTGCAAATTTATCTACATGGTTGCTCTCCACAATAGCATATACATGGGGCTGAATGCCACGGCTAAAGAAGCGGCGATCATACTGACGGGCTTTCATCATTACTGCAAAATAAGCCAGCTGTGCTGCACGATCATCAATATCCAGACCATAAAGATTGTTCTCCACAATGCTTGCTACTGCTTCACGGGTGGTATAGCCGTAGGATTCATAAATCTTCATCAGCACATCAAACATATACGCAAGGATATGACCGGAACCGGAGCAAGGGTCGATCACTTTCAGCTGATCCGGTGTCAGTGCAGCGTATTCCCTGCGGATCTTGGAAAGCTGTGCCTGCACTTCCGGCTCCTGCTCAGCTTCTTCCAGATAGTAGTGCCATTTGGTATCTTCCGGGTCACGGTTTCCGGCAGCATAGGCAGACTGTTCTTCCTCTGTCGGTAAAAGCTGTTCTTTCACATCCGGGTGTCCCTCCAGCCACAGGCGACCAAGGCTATTCTCTACCATATAACGAACAATCCAGTCCGGTGTGAAAAGCTGGGTTGCTGCAGGGATGTTTTCTTTCGTAATTTTCACATTCTTTTTCAGTGCTGCGAAAACATCGTCTTTTTTCTCACTGTTGTAATACTGATACAGCCAGCCGATGATCTGGACAGCATCCTTCCAGTCATCCTCCGGTATCAACTCGATCATCTGCTGAATCACACTGCCTTCACGAAGCAGATTATCCGGCAGAAGAAGCTCGGTGTAGTCCGCAATCTTCTGGAACATTCCCGGCAGAATCTTATTCAAGGCATTACACTGCACGATCAGCAGATATTTATACAGTTCTTCGGTTTTTTCGGCATCTTTCAACTCATAGACTTTTTCCATATCCAATCCATCCAAATCCAGATGAATTGCTTCGGTTATAATCTGCGGCTTAAAGTTGTTTTCCTCGTTCGTGAATACACGCACATGGGAAGGAAGATAGCCGTTAACTTCCATGAATCGCAGAGCAGAGAAGCGGTTGAACCAAGTGTAGGCAACCTCCTCCATGACCTGCTTATATCCTTTATCGTTAATCTCGGCAATCAGAGCCTGACGCTGCTTCTTTTCATCGGCAGTGAGGACTTTTCCACCAACGCTGTCCGCATTGGCATCCTCAATGTTGTCCTCTGTGATACCGTATTCCACGCCTTTCAGGGAAACACGGGCAATCAGCTCTGTTCTTGCCCAGACAGCAAATTTTTTAATCGCATTCTTATCCATAAGTATACCTCTTTATAATTTCGGAATTTGCCATCCATTGTAATGCATCTTGCAATTAGTACAGAAATAACTTCTGCGCATACTTCCTTGTGTAATTGGATGCAATTTTCCAGTATTATTATAACAAGCTGCACAATATCTTAATTTTTTTCCAGCCGTTATCTCTGAAATCTTATAATAAAATCCATCATCAGATAATTCCAAATCATTTTCATTATCTTGCGTTTTCTCTAAAGCTTCTATTTTCTTCCGTAATTCTTGATTTTCCTTTTTCAATTCCAATAGCGATGAATATATTTCAACAAGTTTTTCGGCTGTTTCTTTATCTTGGTGTTTCTTTGCTAAATCCATTGCTATACTTACAGATGTTAGAATTTCATCTACTATAATCATATACTTCTCCTTTAATTCAGCTTGATCTCGTCGCAATTCTTCAGCAACTGTTTCAGCTGAGAACGAATCTTCTCTACATAATCATCAATATCCGCATCCGTTTGTAAGGTTTTCGCCTGGAATACAACCTGACGGTTATAGGCACGGACAACCTTTTTCTTTGCAGTCACTTGCTCTTTTCCTTGCTGTGTCGGCTGTACCTGTGGCTTTGGTGCTGGCGGAGCCAGAACGGATTCAATATTACCGACTGTATCATCTTTATACTGACACATCGGCAGGAACATAGCATCCAAAAGGGCAAGGCTTTTTAATTCTGCGATTTTCTCCTTGCACTGGCTGAAATACCGGTCTGATTTTTCAATCAGATGGGATGCCTTAGAATCGCCGTTTGCGGCAGTGTGGGTAGCTTCCATACACTGACGAACTGTTTCCAGAACCTCAGCACGTTTTTCTTCCAGCATCTTGTCATGGGCAGTACGAACCGTATCCATCAACGGATTCAGTTCACGAATCCGGTTATAGTTGAACTTACTTCCGGTTTGAACCAGAGTAATCAGGCGAATGGTATTCAGAGCCTTGTACGCTTCTTCATTTTCCGCAATACGGTCAAGGTCATCATGCAGAGATTTTTCAAACTGCACTGCCTGGTCGAATACTGTTACCTGGGTTTTGAAGAAGTTTTCAATGCCGTTGCTCATGACTTCTTTATTGTCGAAAAGAACATCCTCTTTTTTCAGCACACGCTCAATCAGGGCAATATTGTCTTTTTTCTGAGAAAGCACATCGTCCATCAGATGAATGGCTTCCTGCACCAATGCACGATCTGGGTATTTATGTCCGTCATAACGGGCATCCAGAGAAGCATAATAATCACGCTGTTCGGTAAACTTCTCCGTCACAAAGCGAATCAGACCATCTTCATCGTCCGGTACATCCATGATGTCGAAATACTCTCGGAGCATCGCTTTTACATCACGCATCATCGTAGCAGAAATGGTTTTACGCTTGCTGATGGAAGTCTTACCGATCTCACTCTTTTTGCGGAGCATATCTGGCAATTTCGGGTCATCTGGCTGAATGGTATTGCCTGCATACTTGATGGTTACTTTCTGGGAATAAATCAGCTGTGCCGCAACCGCAGCAATATCAATTTCTTTCCATCCGTACGGAATTGCACTATATTTGCTTTGCACGTCTGCCATAGATGTCGGCAGTTTTTTCGCATCCTGCATTTCCAGATATTCTTCCATAGCAGAAGCAGCATCACGGTTTGGCTCCATGCCCGGAAGTGCCGTTACCGCACCTGTCAAAACCGCAATAATATCTGCATCACTACCTGCATTATCTGTAATCAGGTCGAGCTTGCTATAAACATGAGCAACCAGATATTCAAGAGACTGGTTAATCTTACTCTTGGCATTTTCGGCTTTGATTTCCAGATGCTCACCGTCTACATAGAACTGTGCCCCATCGATAGCATTTTGCAATTCGCTCATGGCACTCAGCTCATATTTTCCGGCTTCGTCCTGCTGGTCACTGATGATTTTCTGCACAGTTTTTGGAAGCTGGCTTACATTTCTCTGCTTTACGTACTTGCGAATCTTCATAGCAGATTCCAGAGATTCATAGTAAGGCGTGTCAGCCAGAACCACGATTGCTTCGTTACCTTTGGATTCTGCCATCAGACGATAATCTGTTTTTTCAATAGCATCGGTAGCAACGGTCAGGAAACGCAGACGCATACCACCTGTTGCCACACCAACGGTAATACCGTCCACCATCTGATCGAAAGCAAAGTCATATTTTCCATAACGGAACTTCTTGGTTGTGAAAATATCACCGTAAATCATCTGAGCAATACGCTCCACAATAGAAGCAGTATCCACATTGGTGTCTCTGATTTCACGCTGAATGTCCTGTTCTTCATCCGTCAGGAAATTATAGGTGTCACCGGTTCTGCCGATATAGTTCTGGCTCATCAGACGGTCAAGGCATCCACGGACAGCTTCACGCATAATAATCTTATCCACACGAATATCGTCTGCCATGAGGATAACAATATTGTCCAGATTAGAAGGAATATCATCAATATATCGAATCAAGTACAGGAGTTTCAGTACATCCACATCCTGCTGTTCGATTCCATCGCCGTTGTCAGCAGCCTTCTGGCAACGCTCAATTACTCGGCGAATAGAACCGTCCAGGAAAGTATGTACGGTATCGTAAAAACGGAAGAATGGAACAAGTGCGTATTCATCCTTCTCCTGAATTTTCTGTGCAGCTTCCTGGAAACCGGAAAGCATGGAACGCTCACCACCGGACAAATGCTTACCGGAATTTCCATGTTTCCGGATTTCAGCAAATACCTTCTGCATGATGATGAACTGATACGGCACGAACGGGAAATTCTCGATAAATTCTCTCGGACCTGAGTAGCCTTTAATGTCCAGAATAGAGCCGCTGAAGCTGAACAGGTTACAAAGGACAGAATCATTCTGCTCATAAACACCTTCCAGGTCTTTGGCTGCTTCTGTTTTCTTTTTCAGAATACGCTTCTGGATGACTTCATCCACGGAGGAAGAAGATAAGCTCAGTCTTGTCTTGAAACGAGCCTGGATACGGGAGAACTCATCTGCACGAACTTTGATGATTTCATCAATGGCTTCCTGTCCGGTACAGATCACCCAAATCTTACCTTCGCACTCACTTCCGATTTTCTCGGTCAGAGATTGGAGGTTCAAAAGCATATCGGTATCCGTACCAACATACTGACCAACCTCGTCAATCATAAACAGCAGACGGAAGTTTGCAGGTTTAGTATCTACATAGGCTTTCATATCTTCCACAAGCTGTGCAATAGAAATCTCTGTTGCGGTTTTATCATTGAACCACGCCTTGGCATCGTCCTCACTCATATCTAAAACTTCCATTAGTGTCGGGATGATGAACTTTCCATTGAAAGCAAAGGCACGGCGCATTTCAAGCCAGGACTTGCCTTTCTTTTCTTCAAAAACTCTACGGAACTCCTCGGTTTTTCCCTGCTGGTCGATATAACGCTCCATCATGGCAACTTTCAGATTTTCACCGTAAAATCCCAGATGGTTGTAGAACATTTTGGCAAATACACGAAGAACCGCAGTCTTATCTTTATTGCTGAATCCCTCAATATCAATATTGAACAGAATTGTCTCGGTCTGTCCCTTTGTGGCACGATCAATCAGCATAAAAGTTGCCGGGTCATCCTCAAACTTTTTACGGAAACACTCCACACTGCGAATGCCTTTTACCTCTTTATTTTCCAAAAGATAGGAAAGCATTTTCAAGAAGTGAGATTTACCACTTCCAAAGAAACCAGAAATCCAAACACCCATATCAGCTGTCGGCTGGTCAAAAGCATCACCGTAATAATTGAAGAACGTAATGAAGTGTTTCTTCAATTCTCTGGTAATGACATATTCATTTAACTCCTGCTCGATTACATCATCAGCAGCCTGATCTACTTTAATTACACCATTGATTTTGCGGTTAATGTCATCCGCAAACATATCTCGAATCATCATGGCTTTATCCCCCTTAATCTATGACATTGAATGCCCGGTAATAATCATTTGGTGTCAAACGATTGAACAGTTTTACATGACGACCATCAAACTCACCCGGATACATAACCAAAATCGGAACATCCGAAAAATACGGTTGCAAGGCTTCCAGTAACGTATGGATTCTCATAAACGGGAACACCTCGCCCACACCTGTCAGCATCAGTACATCACCCGGTTCGTGTGGCTCATACTGGATTTTATCAATGAACTCTCCATTGCCGATTGCGGAGTTAAGCTGCTCCAGAAGATAAGCACTTCCGTCAGCTTCTTCCATATCGGGAATCGCATCTGTGATGTCCATATCATCACAGATAGAGAGAAATGTTTTATATAAATTACAAACAATTAAATGGCAATCTAAGGACTGATCGGTTTCCAACTGATTCACAAAATGGCGGACAACCATTTCGTTCTCCGGTTCATAACAGAAGATTCTGATATTCACCTCATTGCTGAGTCCTTTGCCTTCCAGGAACTCCGGTTCCTGAATCAATGCCCGAACTTTGTCCAGGCGTTCTTTTATGTCACTCATTGGCTACCTCCTAAAAAAAGCAATTAAACGCTGGCAGTATCGCCGTATCGCCATTGCTTCTGATGGCATTCTCCAAAACAGAATGCAGCCATACTGGATTCAAATGATCTGCCTTGAGGTTGTCGAGATATTCTGTTTCGACAAGCACTCTGGCAATAATCTGTTTTAACTTTGTTATTGTAGTATCGCTCCAGGAAGCCACAGTATCATTCTGCTCCTGCAAGCGCATAAAAAATGTATTCAAATCAATCTTACCAAAAGACGTGTCCCTTAATCTGTACTTCTCACCAATGACTGTCAGCATAAATTCCCAAACCAGTCGGCTCTGCTTCATCAAAGCATAAAGACAAATCTGTTTTGCTACATCCGTTGGCTGTGACGCAATCGCAGCAACCAGCGAATCATCTTCCAGTGCATGAAGCCGTTTTATACAAGCTTTTGCCATGCGTGTGATAGATTTTTCCGTTGGGTACTGGAAAAGATTCTGCTCTACAATTTCTTTTACAATCGCATCATTGGAAATTCCTTCTACCATTAGCTTTGCGGTAGAACGCATTTCGTAGAAAAGGAACGGCTCTCTGGTCAAAGACGCAATATAAGGATAAGAATGATCCATGTCCCCGTACCTCCTTACTGCTCTTCTTTTTTATCCGGAACAAATTCCATGATATCTCCCACGTCACAATTCAAAGCAGAACATATCTTTGACAGAATCTCTGTACTTACATTTTCATCTTTTGATAATCGAGACATCGTTGTTGTACTAACTCCTGTCATTGCACGCAAATCTTTCTTCATCATTTCTTTATCAATCAACAATTTCCACAATTTCTTGTAACTAACTGCCATTTTTTCACCTCAATCTTATTTGCTTGAAATATCTGTTCACATGGTATTTATCATCATATCATAAAAATGCGTTTCAAACAATCTAGTCTATCAAAAATCATAATTCAATTCTGAAATATCGCATTTAAAATCACAAGAAGCACAGCTTAATAAGACAAGCTGAAAGTACAAGTGCCACTATATATCCGATTCCACAGAAAAATTTTATCTCGTTTATTTTCTCTGATTGCAATCTTATCCTTTTTTTTAATTTTTGCACTTCCTTCTCAGCTTTCTTTCTATTCTGTTCCGCCTGATACTTTAATGACTGTAATTGTTTTTCTGCTTCTTTTTGTTTTCTATATGCCTCATCAACAGCTTGCACAGATGATTTATTCACCTGTATCTGCAATTTAGAGTTCTGGTCCCGAACGTCTTTTATTTCTTCTTCGAGCTGCTCTTGCTCGCTCCTGCTCTTCAAGCCGTTTCTGTTCCTCAAATCGTCGTTGTTCTTCTGAAGCGATTGATTCAGCTTCTGCGTTTCGGACAGTTCGGTTGTCAAACGATGAATTTCGTCGTTTAATTTCCGAATTTCGTCTTGCATTTCGTGATTCTCGAAGAATAGCTTCTGTTTTTCCATTTTCAGCTTGTGTGTCCTTTCCTGAAATTTCTGGATAAACTCGTTCATCTTCTGATTTCTCACCTGTAACTCGTCTCTCTCTTCCGTCACTAGCTCCAGTGACGCCGCCTGTTCCTTCGCAAGCTGCTTCCACTTGTCGGTAGTATCCGGCAAGCTCTTCATCTGCTCCGTTTGTTCGTTCTGCTTCGGCTCGTACCCTTTCGTAATTTCCATTAAATTCATTCTCTAGTCCCTCCTTGCTGATATCCAGATGAAATGTTTTTGACAGATTGCTGTCTCTCACCTTCTTCCCATCCTGGTTCTGAAAAGTAATGTGCTTCCGTTTCTCTGTCCAGTTTACATTCCATCCAAACTGTTTCATTTTTTCTATAAACTTTTCTTTGCTGATACAATTTTCCAGTGCTTTTAACACTGCCATTGCACAATCCGCTACAAAGCTGTCTTTCACCTGCTGTCGGAACAGATTATATTTATCTTTGCTCCATGCAATGACTTCCCCTTTTTCAATCTGGCTTCCATCAAAGTGCTTTCCTTTCTCGGCAACTGTCAGTCCACGTTCCCGGCACATCTGATTGGTAAGCTGTTTCATACGTTCCAGATCCTTTTTGGTGTTATGCAGTTTTCTTCCATCTTCATAACTCACTGAATTAGTAACCAGATGGCAGTGGATATGATCTTTATCCTTATGCACAGCCACTAAGGTCTGGAATTCACTGAACCAATTTTCTGCAAACTCTTTTCCAAATTCTAATGCCTGCTCCGGAGTAATCTGCTCGTCCTTATGCCAGGAAATAATGTTATGAGCGTACATTCTCCCAGAATCTTTATCCCACATCTTCTTTTCTTCCAGAAAGGTTCTGTACACCAGATCATAATTAATCTCGTCATGACAGTACGGGCCTGTTACACAGGTAAATAATTCGTTGGTCTTGTCCTGTCGCAAAACATATTCGATGCAGTTTCTCATTGCTCCATGTGTATTTGTCCGCTTATTAATCGTCTTATTAATAGCCATATCTTTTCACTCTCCTTCCGGTACTTAAGAATATTTTTATTGAGGAAATACAGCGTACTGTCATTTGGAACTTCTCCATCTATATGCAGCTTTCTTGCAATCTGATTGATATTTGTAGTAGCTCCCCGGAGCTGACTGATAATATCTGCAAACATCTGGTTCAATCTTTTTAGTTCTTCCACTTCCTCTGTAGAAGCTATCTTCAAATCTGCGATTGCTTTTATTACAACTTCTTGCTGTGTTCTTCCGGATTCCTTTACTTTGCTTTGAAGCAGCTCATATTCCTTTTTATTCATCCGTATAGTTACTGTATGATTTCGTTTTCTCATAGGCTTTTGTCTCCTTTCTTTGCCTGATTTTTCATTCTTTATTAACAGACACAGCGTTTTGGTGTATATTGGCAGGAGATTTATAAGAGAGTGCAACGCTCTCTTATACAGGTGCAGGACAGAGTCCTAGTCAATCAGTAAGTGTTCCGTAGGAATGTCCGGTGGACATTTCGCAGGAATACTTACGCCATTGACGTGCCGGGGTTCCAAGGGGCAGAGCCTCTGGCAAGTTTAGGAACAGCCCAAAGGCTGGGTCCGGTGCAGAGTGGCTTGCCACTTTGCGAAACTTGCCTGTCATCTCCCCACCACTGAACCGACACCCACCAAGCCATATTTTCCACCCTACGTTATCAGATCAAAATGGAGATGACGGTGGTTTTGTGGTGCAGGGACAGACTGTGGAAGAAATAGAAAAGCTCCCATTTCGATAGATTTTCTCTTTCTGAGACAGGCTGTTCCTGCATCACTCCGATGCGAAGTATCGGACAATCATGTGCCGTATCCGGCACTCTATTCTTTTCTTCGCCTTGCTTGTTCAATCCACCCATCTGCCAACGCTTTTCTGTTATATTTTTCCGTAATTTCTGTCTTTCTTTTTCTGGATCTCTTTCCATTTCTGCTAAAAGACATAAAAATAGCAGTCATAAACATTTCTCCAATTCATAATGTCTGAAATGCCACCACTGCCATTGTCTTTTTCTGCTATTCTGTTTCCGTAAAACTTTCCTTACTGTCAGTCTGTTTTCCTGTTACTGCTATTTCATAACCATCTAAAAACTGTCTGCAAAATCCAGTGCTGCATCCATATCAGCTTCTTTCTCCCAGTCCAGATTATCTTCTGCGATCTCTCCATCCGTTTTCTCCATTGTTAGTGTTCTGTCCGACAGATTAATTTCTCCTACCGATTCTTTTACAAACGGTACAAGCATTTCAATCAGGTTCTTCGCCATAGCCATCGGAACGGATTCTTTTACTCCATCCCGGATAGCTGTTTCCACCCTTTCCAGAAAAGCATCTTCCTTTTCTCTGGTTTCCAGATACGGATCTGCTTCATTCCGGTATTCTCTGGAAAAATAATCGTTTAAAGCAACTACAACTGCTCTGGTGTACGATTTATATTTTTCCCTGTCCATCGTCTGCAAATATTCCCATGCCTGCCTGTCCTGTTCATCACAAAGATTCAAACGGATATTTGTGTTGATGATTTTCCGTTCTTTTCTCATACAAGCATCCCTCCGTTTCTCTGGATTTTCCTTACGGTCATTGCTTCATAGCCTTTCGCTGTGGCACAGATGTCCCGTACAATTGTCACCCGGCTCTTGTCACATTCTCCAAAATTCTGGATCATACAACCGCCACCGCCGACCACATACAGACGCATCAGTTCTGGATATATTCCCGTTCTCTCAGCTTATGAAAGATTTCTTTCGTATAATCTCCGGCAGCTTTACGAATGACTGTCAGATATTTCTCACCAATATCTGCTGTCCCGGTACGGATCACCTGCTCAATCACCAGATCGTCCACCACTGTTCCCAGTTCTTTCAACAAGGATTCCCTTACAGCAAGCACACACTGATGCGTTCCATATTTCTCTGTAAAGCATTTCTTCTCTAATGGACGGGAATTATTAATATACATGATATTCATAGTTCCATTTCCAATATCTACCAGCATATTGATGCCTTTGAAATCCTGTAAGCGGTAAAAGGCTGCAGCAAATCCCTGTGGGTAAATATCAGCACCTGCAAACTCCACATGATAGTCTTTGTTACGGAATGTAAAATCCACACTTTCATTCTGGAGAAGATATTTCTGAAAGTCTTCTTTCTGTGTAGCTACCCAGGTAAGGGGAAGTCCAGCTGCGATATGTACCGTTGCCCGGTTCATACCGTTCCCATCCAGTTCCCTTGCAATAGCTGCCAGTGTCAGCACATAATAGTCCTCATCCTGCGTTTTCTCCGCACAGAACTCCTTGTGTTCCTCTCCGATCTGGTAATACATGCCATTGTAAACAAGAAGATTGTCCTGAAAGATTGGCTCCTTGTCATATCTGGCTACACCGGATGGAAAGCATCTGGTAGCTGTTTTCATGTTTCCATACCCATGATCAATCCCGATCACCATAACTGTTTCATTTCTGTTATTTTTCATCATTCTCATAATCATACCTCATTCTTTCTTTTCTTATCCAATCCTATTAATACTTACGTGAATTGATAAGATGGATATTTTATTTACTGGTTCTTTAATAATTCATATTTAATAACATGGATTATTAATAGCAACGGTTTGTCCAGTATGGGATTTACCATATCTGGTTTTCCTATTTTCTGATGTCCGGAGATAGAAATTTTCTATGACCTGATTGTCCAAAATTGGACTATCCACCCTTAGGCACTTCTCTTCTCCACTTAATCATTTTCTTCTCCTAATGGAACTTCCCGGATAATATATTCGGTATCGCCATAAAAGCCATACTCATTACGCAATCTATGACGTTCCACATATCCATGATGCTCTAATTCCTTAATTGCAGAACGAACAGAATCAATCCCATCTCTGCTCAATGTTGCCAGTCCTTGCATATTGTAATTCCAGTCATCTGGCAAACTTAACATCAGCGATAATAGACCTTTCGCTTTCAATGTCAGATTCTTATTCTTGAAATGATGATTACTCATTACCGTAAAATTCTTAGTTCTCTCTACACGAAAAATCTGTGCCATGCTCCCATCCTCCTTTCCAGTTCAAAAGAAAAAGACGCAAGCCATATCTTATGACTCACGTCTTACTTCGCTCACAATATTCTATTTTTATCAGTTACCTGCCAGATTAGTTACTGGCAATCCTTATACATAAATCAATTCTTTCAGGATAATCTCTTCTGCAATCGCTCTGTGCTGATTGGCAGCTCTTACCCATGCCATCTGATCTTTCTCCTTATCCGGCAGTGGTTCTTTTTCTTCCAACTGTTTCAGAATCACTTCTTCCCGTTCCCTGGCTGCCTTGTCCACTTCCAGAAGATGCTCTCCAATCGTATCCTGCAGAAGCATCACCTGATAGGTTGAATTTCGATGGTTTTTCAGATAATCTCTGCGAAGAAAACCATACTTGCCAAGTTGCTCCATCTGTTCACCGGATTTATAGGTGAGATTCGGGATCAGATATCCATTTACATTTGTATACGTTAATTTCATTTTATTAGCACTCTCCATTTCTCATCATTTTTTGACCACAAATTTACGACATTTACGACAAATCTGACACTGCTTTACAATACCAGACAAAATGACCGATGCCCCGGAAATCCTGTAAAACAGGCACTTCTAGGATACACAAGACAGGCCAAAAATCGACTTCCATTATCAAGTATTGAGTGCTAATATTATTTTTTTTCTTCCTCTTGATACCCTCTGACACCAATCTGCCGGAATCTGTCGCGAATCACTTTCTCATATCCAAGTTCGCCCGGAATATAAAACCGTTCACCCTTCACTTCATCCGGCAGGTACTGCTGTTCGACATAGTGATTCGGATAATCATGGGCATATTTGTAACCGATTCCATGCCCCAGATTCTCATGTCCCCGATAATGTGCATCCTGCAAATGTGCCGGAACAGTTGTTTTATGCTGTTTTACACAATCCATTGCCGCCGCAATGGCATTTACCGCTGCATTGCTCTTTGGCGCACATGCCACATAACTCGCCGCCTGGGATAAAATAATCTGTGATTCCGGCATTCCAATCCGCTCTACTGCCTGTGCAGCTGATACTGCCACTGTCAGCGCCATTGGATCTGCATTTCCCACATCCTCCGATGCACAGATCATGATTCTTCTCGCTATAAACTTCACATCTTCGCCTGCATAAAGCATCTTCGCCAGATAGAACACAGCTGCATCCGGATCAGATCCTCTCATACTTTTGATAAATGCAGATACCGTATCATAATGGTTGTCTCCATTTTTGTCGTAACGCACAACTCTTCGCTGAACACACTCGGATAAGACTTCTAATGTAATATGAATCTTATCATCGCTGCTGCGGTCTGTTGTCAATACCGCAAGCTCGACTGCGTTTAAAGCCATACGGGCATCCCCACCTACAATATCTGCCAGAAATTCCTCTGCCTCTTCATCAATCTCCGCGCGGTAACTTCCCATACCTTTTTCTTTATCATATACAGCACGGTGGATCAGCTTTTTAATATCTTCCACAGAAAGCGCGTGCAGCTCAAAAATATTTGACCGGGAGATTAACGCGCTGTTTACTTCAAAATAAGGATTCTCCGTCGTTGCACCAATCAAAATAATCGTTCCATCTTCTACAAATGGAAGCAAATAATCCTGCTGACCTTTATTAAAACGATGAATCTCATCTACAAACAGAATGGTCTTGCGCTGATACATTCCCCGAATATTCTGCGCCGCTTTTACGACCTCTTCCATATCCTTCTTTCCTGCCACAGTTGCATTAATCTGTTTAAATTCTGCACTTGTCGTATTGGCAATTACTTTTGCAAGGGTTGTCTTTCCTGTTCCCGGAGGCCCATAAAAATAATAGAACTCAATTTATCTGCCTTAATTGCCCGATAAAGCAGTTTTCCCTTCCCGATAATATGCTGTTGTCCTACTACTTCTTCAAGTGTTGTCGGACGAAGCCGCGATGCAAGCGGCGACTCTTTTTCCTTTGTATTTTCTCTTACATAATCAAATAAATCCATCTTTATCCCTCTTCTATTCCTGCCAGCCGTCGAATCACCTCTCCTGCCAGAAGAAGTCCTGCGACTGGCGGCACAAATGAAACACTCCCCGGCAAAGCCCTTCTCATTCCAGTATGTTCGCCGGTGCTCTTACCCTGTATGTTGATTGGCGCTTCTTTTGAATATACAACTTGCAAATGCCGGATTCCTCTGGCTTTTAGTTCTCTCCTCATTACTTTGCAGAGAGGACAGACGCTCGTCTTACTGATATCAGCAATTTCAAAAAGTTCCGGATGCAGTTTATTCCCGGTTCCCATACTGCTGATGATCTTAATGTTACGAGCTTGTGCAAATTCTGCCAGCGCCAGCTTTGCTGTGACTGTATCAATCGCATCAATGATATAATCTACCGGTCGGTCAAATACCTGTTCCAGATTTTCCGGAAGCACAAACAGTTCATGTGTAAACACTTCCGTTTCCGGAGAAATATCTTTAATTCTTTCTCGCATGACTTCCGTCTTATATTTTCCGATGGTACTGTGATACGCAATGGACTGGCGATTAATATTCGTCAACGAAACCCTGTCATTATCTACAAGGATCAACGTTCCAATCCCACCTCTTGCCAAAGCTTCAATACAATGAGATCCTACCCCTCCAACACCAAATACGATTACCGTAGCTTCTTTCAGGCGTCTCATTCCTTCTTGTCCGAGCAACAACTCTGCTCTGGAAAATTCATTTATCATATGTCTCTCCATTTATCTTTCTATTTTGCTATTCAAAAATGAATTGGTCCGGAAGCACAAATTCAAATCCCTCTTCCTGCAAATGATCGATGATCTGAAACGCAGCTTCCACAGAACTCTGATAGCAATCATGTAATAAAATGATAGCACCATCTTTTGCCTTCGTCACTACTTTATTAACAATTTCATCTACATTTTCTGTATTCCAGTCCAACGGATCAATATTCCATAAAACAGGAATCTCCTTCAGTTTTTTTTCCAGATCTTTTTTTCGAATTCCAAACGGAGGGCGGATGAACTGTGGAATCTCTCCTGTCACACTTGAAATCGCTTCATTCGTCATAGCAATTTCCTTCATCGCAGTCTCTTCCGGGATTTTTTCAAGATCCACATGATGAAATGTATGATTTCCGATCAGATGTCCTTCCTCATATTCTCTTTTCACAAGTTCCGGATAAGCTGCTGCATTTTTCCCAATCAGAAAGAATGCAGCTTTCACATCTCGCTCTTTCAGCCCATCAAGGAGCTGTTCTGTATATCTTGGATGGGGGCCGTCATCAAACGTAATTGCGATTCTCGGCTTTTCTTCCGGAATTTCATTCCCATCCACCTTTTCTGTTTTCATCAGATCCCATTCAAGGCAGGCTGAGACCATTTTACTTCCTCCTTCTCCGCTGTCGCTGCTTCCTTCTGCTCCATATGCGGAAGGAGGATACAAGCAAAAGGAAAACTAATTTTCCTACTATTAATATCTTTCTTTTGACGTACACATTTTTCTTTTCTTTCATTATATACTGCTCCGGACGCTGCATCTCTATATGCTATGTACCCTCTTTCTTCTTTATGAAATGTTCCACAAACTTCTAAACGCAAATTCTTCATAATGCAATACAAAAATCCATTTAAAGTAGTTGCTTACTTTCTTATAATTATGTTATTATAATAAATTGGTATTTTGAAAGGAGGAAAATCATGTCAGAACAAAAACAACAAAACAAAATGGGTGTGATGCCAATCCCAAAGCTATTGATCACCATGTCTCTTCCAATGATTTTATCTATGCTCGTTCAGGCATTGTATAATGTTGTGGACAGTATTTTCGTTGCAAAATTAAACGAAGCTGCTCTTACAGCAGTATCGCTTGCCTTTCCGGTCCAGAACCTGATGATTGCCATCGCTGTCGGAACCGGTGTCGGAATCAATGCACTGCTGTCCAGATATCTTGGTGAGCATCGCTTTGACAACGCCAATGACGTTGCCAGAAATGGAATTTTTATTTCTATCATCAGTGGACTGGTATTCACAGTCATCGGTGTTTCCGGAGCAGGCACGTTCTTCCGTGCCCAGACATCCGATCCTGAAATCATCCGCTACGGCACTCAATATATGCAGATTGTAACATTTTTTGCAATTGCGATTTTCATGCAGATTGCCGGCGAACGCCTCATGCAGTCTACCGGCAAAACATTCTACAATATGGTTACGCAGGGACTTGGAGCTATCATTAACATCATTTTAGATCCAATCCTTATCTTCGGACTTTTCGGGCTTCCTCGTCTGGAAGTAGCCGGAGCTGCCATTGCTACTGTTATCGGGCAAATCGTTGCTGTTTCGCTGTCACTTTATCTGAATTGTAAGAAAAACACGGAAATCAATATTAATATGCGGCATTTCCGCCCATGTGGAAAAACAATTAAAGCAATCTATGAAATCGGTGTGCCTTCTATTATTATGCAATCCATTGGATCTTTTATGACGTTCGGAATGAACAACATTCTTTTAATGTTTTCTTCTACCGCAGCAGCCGTATTTGGCGTTTACTTTAAATTGCAAAGTTTCGTATTCATGCCAATCTTCGGGCTAAATAATGGTTTGATTCCGATTATTGCTTACAACTACGGTGCAAAAGAGCCTAAGCGAATCACTCAGGTAATCCGGCTGAGCATCTATATCGCAACCGGCATTATGCTCGTTGGACTTGTCCTTTTCCAGACAATCCCGGCAACCTTTATGGCAATGTTCGATGCTTCAGACCATATGATGGAGATCGGAGTCCCTGCGCTTCGGATCATCAGTCTCAGCTTCTTATTTGCCGGTTACTCAATTATCTGCAGTTCGGTCTACCAGGCGCTTGGCAACGGTGTCTACAGCCTCATTGTGTCTGCTGCCAGACAGCTCTTCATCATCCTTCCCGCTGCATATATTTTCGGTAAACTTTTTGGTTTACGAATGGTTTGGTGGGCATTCCCTCTGGCAGAAATCATTTCCGTGATTCTATGTACAATCTTATTAAGAAAGATTTATATACATACAGTAAAACCACTAATGGAATAAAAATCTAATCTTCTATACAATTCAATAGCTTTTGAAGCATAAAACCAGATAGCGCTGTCATAATGCGGTATGACAGACGTTATCTGGTTTTTATTATAAAACTCTATTATTTTTTTTCTTTTTCTGTGTACGTTTTTTTACCGGCTTTTTTACACTGTAACCAAAGGTTCCAATCTTCTTCCCAAGAGACAGATACTCTCCATGAGAATACGCCATCAATCCGGTATCATTCAGACAGAATTTTCCTTTCTCATTCATATATTCCTCACTGACCTGAACGGATACTACTTCAGCAAGAAACATATGATGTGTGCCAAGCTCTTTCACTTCCGTTACCTTACATTCAATATTTACCGGACACTCTTCTATAATGGGCGCAAATACAAGCTCATTCGCTTTTCCCTTTGTCAGGTGTGTTTCTTTCCACTTATCCACATCTCTTCCAGACCGCACACCACAATAATCTGTTGCCTTCGCCAACTGCTCTGTTGTAAGATTTACTACAAATTCTCCGCTCTCCCGAATCATATGATAAGAATATCGTTCCGGTCTCACAGAGATATACAGCATCGCCGGATCAGAACAAATTGTTCCGGTCCATGCCACTGTAATGATATTGGTATTTCCATTTTGATCCCCAACACTTACCATTACCGCCGGAAGCGGATACAACATATTGCCGGGACGCCATGTCTGTTTCTTCATTCTCATTTCTCCTGTTATCAAATTCTACGCTATTGCTGTATCTGGCTCATCAGCGCCGGAACAAGCTGTTTCTTTCGTGAAACAACTCCTTTCAAAAGGGCTTTCTCTTCGTCCTCCGAAAGATCAAATGCACCGATTACAATTGCTTTCGCGCCATGTCCACAGCAAAGAAGCTCTGTTGACTCTTCTATAATATTCGTCAACATAAAATAAATCATATCTAATCCATGTTTCTCGCGCAAAGCTTCCAGACAACCGGATACTTTCTCTTTAATCACATCCAGTTCTTCCTGATTCATAGAGTTAATCTGTCCCACACCAAAGGTCATTTGATTTACTGCAAATTGCTTAAAGTCCATAAAGCAGATTTCTTCTGCCGTCTTGCCCTTCAGATTGCTTCCCGCATCAAACATATTCATCGCGTGTTCTTCAATATTAATATCCGCAATTCGAGCAAGCAGCTCTGCTGTCATCTTATCAAGCGGCGTACATGTCGGAGAGCGGAACATAAGTGTATCGGAAATAATCGCCGAACAAAGCAGCGCTGCCGTCGTAGGATCAATTTCAACGCCATTCTCCTGATACATTTGATAAATGATTGTAGCTGTACATCCTACCGGCTGGTTTCGGAAAAATACCGGACCGATCGTTTCCAGATTGCCAAGTCTGTGATGATCAATGATTTCAAGGATATCTGCTTCTTCAATCCCGTCCACTGCCTGTGTCTTCTCATTATGATCCACAAGAATGACTCGTTTCTTGCGGGCTGTCATTAACCTGCGTCTGGAAATAAATCCTACAAAGCGTCCCTTCTTATCCGTCACCGGGAAATCTCTGTACTTTTTCTTTGTCATCACTTCTTTTACTTCGTCCAGCATCTCATTTGTTCGAAATCCCACAATATTGTCTTTCGTCATAAAATACTTTACCGGAATACTCTGATTAATCAGACGGGCTGCTGTAAATGTATCGTGAGGAGTGCTGATAATTACAATTTCCCGCTCCTCTGCCATCTTACGAATCGTCTTTGATACTTTTGATCCCTGTGTCACAACAAGGCAGCTTGCGTCCATTTCAATGGCACAAAGCTGTGTCTCATAACGATTCCCCACGATAACGAGATCATCTTTCTCAATGAAGTTTTCCATAAGATCCGGACTGGCTGCTGCAATGACAACTTTCCCTTTTACAAAATATCCATGCTCATTCCCTGTAATCATTTCACCGTCCAATGTATGATTAATATTACGGTACTGCGTACGGGCATTCGCCAGGATTCGGTTATCATACACATCCATATAAGATGTTGCAATATCACCGATGGTAATCATACCCTCCAGATGCTCATCTCTTGTGATCGGCATCGACTTCATATTGTCTTCTTTCATCATCTTCCATACTTCTTTGATAGAAAGATTTCCCGGCACTCCCTGCACTCTGTGAATGTCCATATCTTTGACCTGAAGATTTACATTTGTCAAAAGCGGCGGAGCTTCCACCTGGAACTTCTTCAGCACATAAGAAGTCTCTTCCGAAATCTCACCTGCACGCTTTGCAACATATTCTTCCCCTGTCAGAATTCTCTTCAAATTCGCATATGCAATTGCAGAACAGATAGAATCTGTGTCCGGATTCTTATGCCCTACAACATATACTTTTCCTGTTTTATTCATCTCCATAATCCTTCACCCCCTGAGTGATATGTCTAGCGTGCCACGTTTTTCTTCTTTCGTCAACCTTATTTTGAAAATCTTTTGAATCTTTTTCAAAACATGATATAATAGGAAAGAAGACATTGCGTAAGCAGTGTTTATAAAAGCGAAATGAGGGTGAATTGGATGAATGAAGAGTTATTAACAACAGAAACTATGGCAGACTATGAAGACCACTTTGACGATGCGAATCCATGGAATCGTGTTCAGAAATACCTTGAAGAGAAGACTGTACTTCCTGTTAAAATCGAAGGAATTGTTAACGGCGGCGCTATCGCAATGGTAGAAGGGCTCCGCGGATTCATTCCTGCTTCTAAGCTTTCTTTATCTTACATTGAAGATCTGGAAACTTATTTATTAAAAGATATTGAAGTACAGGTAATTGACGTTGACCAGGCGGAAAACCGTCTTGTTCTTTCTGCCAGAGAGCTTTTGAAGGAGAAAGCAAAAAAAGAACGTGAAGAAAAGATTTCCAACATTAAAGTTGGCGCTGTTTTAAAAGGAACTGTTGAATCACTTCAGACTTACGGAGCTTTCGTCAGCATCGGCGATGGTCTCTCCGGATTGGTACACATTTCCCAGATCAGCGATAAGCGTATCAAAACTCCGTCTGCTGTTCTTAACGTAGGCGATGAAGTTGATGTAAAAGTCATCGGAATCAAAGACGGCAAGATCAGTCTCAGTATGAAAGCGCTGATCGAAGAAGCACAGGAAGAAGAAGAAATCCATGTAGAACTTCCAAAATCAGAAGAGATTGGAACAACACTTGGAGATTTATTTAAAAACATAAAACTGTCATAATGATTCAAAAAGGTCGCGAGAAAGCTACTGTTCTAAACGCTTTTCTCACGACCTCTTTTTTATTACAATATGTGATCTGTTTACAGCGCCAGTGCAATAAAAGATGGCACAAAAAAAATTGTCGCACAAATTAAATCTCCGAGAAACCTGCACACAATCTGTTCTTCATCTGCCAATTCTCCGAAGGAATAATCTTCTCATCAACAAAATCTACAATATCTTTTGTCACATGAGCTCGTTTCTTATGCTCCTGTCTCTCTTCCATCAGATGATGAATCTAACCCCATCCATACGCAAATACTGGATCCAGGCCAGCAATACAAATACACACCCCGCCACAAAGAACGCACTTTCTACGATCGATTGATAATGATCTTGATTCAAGAACCTATCCCACAAAAGGCAGAGTACAAGTGCGACAGCAATCTTTGTAACACTCTGATATATCATTGGACGGATCATATACTTTTGAAATATGGTACGAATTTTTTTAATCATCTTGTTTCCTTCCATATATCATAAGCCAGCCTTTGACAGGCTGGCTTATTTTTAAATTTCTTTTCGATATTCTTCCAGTTCCTTCTGATTTGCGTAAACAAAATGTCCCGGAAGAATCTCTTCCCAAACTGGTCCGTCCACACTATAATCATGCATAGATGGATCGTATACGATCAGTTTCTTCTTCTTCTCCAATATCGGATCCGGAATCGGAACTGCTGATAAAAGCGCTTTTGTATATGGGTGGAATGGATGCAGGAAGAGTTCCTCTGCCTCTGCTAGTTCCACAATTCTTCCTTTATGGATTACTGCGATACGATCTGAAATAAATCTTACTACGGACAAATCGTGTGCAATAAACAAATAGGTCAGCCCTTTTGTTTTCTTTAATTCGTTCAGCAAGTTCAATACCTGTGCACGGATAGATACGTCCAGCGCAGAAATTGGCTCATCCGCAACGATGAATTCCGGCTGCATGATCAGCGCTCTGGCAATACCGATACGCTGTCTCTGTCCACCTGAGAATTCGTGCGGGAACCGGGATGCAAATTCCGGAAGCAGTCCAACTTCCTTAAGAGCATCCTGCACCTTATTATATCTATCCTGCTCATCTTTATACAGATGATGATTGATTAATCCCTCTGAGATAATATAATCTACCTTCGCACGCTCATTCAAAGATGCCTGCGGATCCTGGAAAATCATCTGACATTTCTTGATTACTTCTAAGTCCAGCTCTTTGGAAATCTTTCCGCTGATACGTTGTCCTTTGAAAAGAATCTCTCCGGCTGATACCGGATTAATTCTTGTAATCGCACGTCCGATTGTTGTCTTACCGGATCCGGACTCACCTACAAGAGAGAACGTCTCTCCTTTGTAAATATCGAAGTTACATGATCGACTGCAACAAACTTCTTCTTTCCACTTCCGAGGTAATCTGCAGATCTTTCAACTCTATTAGTTTTTCTTTTTCTGCCATAAGCCTTACCCTCTCTCTTCCATAGTTGCACGAAGACGTTTAATTGCTTCCGGCTGCTCAATCTTCGGTGCACGAGGATCAAGATACCATGTCTTCGCTTTGTGTGTAGGAGAAACCTCAAAGAATGGCGGTTCCTCTTCAAAGTCTATTGCAAGCGCTTTCTTATTACGCGGTGCAAAAGCATCACCATGAATCTCATTAAAGAGGTTCGGCGGTGTTCCTTCAATCGTCGGGAGCGGCTCTCCCTTCACGCCTAACTGCGGAAGTGAAGACAGAAGCGCCCATGTATACGGATGCCAAGCATCGTAGAAAATATCATTTACAGTACCATATTCCACAATCTGTCCTGCGTACATAACAGCTACACGGTCAGCTACATTGGCTACAACTCCAAGGTCGTGTGTAATATAAATAACTGTCATCTTCAGTTCTTTCTGAAGCTCTCGGATCAGATTCAGAATCTGTGCCTGAATCGTTACATCCAATGCTGTTGTAGGTTCATCACAGATTAGAATATCCGGATGACAGGCAACTGCGATTGCAATTACAACACGCTGTCTCATACCACCTGAGAATTCATGCGGATACTGATTAAATCTTCTTTCTGCATCCGGAATTCCTACCTTTTTTAACATCTCAAGTGCTTTACTCTTAGCTTCGGCACCTTTGATTCCCTGATTCAGTTCAATACTTTCCTGAATCTGTTTTCCCACTTTTTTCAGTGGATTCAGAGAAGTCATTGGATCCTGCATTACCATAGAAATTTTCTTTCCGCGGATTGTTCTCCAGTCTTTCTCTTTTTTATATGTTGCCAGATCCTTTCCTTCATACATGATGGATCCGTTTGTAATGCGTCCGTTAGAATCAAGCATTCCCAGGAATGATTTTGTAAATACAGATTTCCCTGAACCTGACTCCCCTACTATTGCAAGTGTTTCCCCTTCATAGAGGTCTAATGAACATCTGCGAATTGCCGTCAGCTTTTTGCCACGCAGGCTAAACTGGATTTCCACATCTTTCGCAGACAATATTGGTTCTTTTGTCATAGCGGTCCTCCAATCTATACATGGTTTCTCGGATCAGCCGCATCTGAAAATGCATTTCCGACAAGATAGAACGTAACTGTAATAATAGATACGATTACTGCCGGGAAAATCAGAAGATACGGACGTTCCAGGAAGAAGTTACGGGCATTCCGAAGCAGAATACCAAGTGACGGTGTGTCAATTCCAAGTCCAAGTCCAAGATAGGACAGTGTAGACTCAAGAGCAATCGTTGCCGGAATTGATAATGCCAGCCTCAAAATAATGATACTGATCAAATATGGTAAGATGTTCTTTGTAAGTACTCTCCATACCGGTGTTCCAAGACATCGTGATGCCAGATTGTATTCTCTGTCACGATACATAATAACAAGGTTTCGAACATTTCTCGCCATCGTAAGCCATCCAAAAGCAATCAGCGAAATACACATAATTGTAAAAGACTGTCCTACAAGCAACGCAATCAATGTCATATAGATAATAACCGGAACGTTATTAATGATATTATAAATCTCAGTTAAGATACGGTCCAGTTTACGGATATATCCCCAAAGACATCCGATAATAACACCAACAACACATTCGCCAAGTGCAACGATCAGCGCCAGCTAATAGATGTCTGTGCTGCATACCATACCTGACACCAGTAATCACGTCCCAGGTTATCTGTTCCAAACCAGAATTCACTGTTCGGTGTCTGGAATGCCAGAGCTGAATCTGCCTTCAGCGCAGTATATTCATATTTTCCAATGTGTAGTGCTACAAATGAGAAAATAACTAATGCAAAAAAAACTACAGCCATAAATACCGCTGATTTCTTTTTGAGGAAGTTCTGGAACACGGATTTCCAATAAGAATAGTCAGAATATCCGGTACGCTCTGCTGCTTCTGCTGAGTATTCTACAAACCGGAATAAATCATCTTTCTTTTCATTCTCTTTCATTATCGCGTTCCTCCTTTTCCTACAAGTTTAATTCTCGGATCAAGTAACATCATAAGGACATCACCGAGAAATACGCCAAGCGTACCAAGTACTGCATAGAGGATTACAAGTGTCTGCACAACATTAACGTCATAACGAACAATTGCATCTGTCAGAAGCGGTCCCATACCCGGTACAGAGAAGAAACGTTCTACCAGAAGTGATCCACCAATCGTATAAAGGAAAGATGCCGGAATATACTGTGCCAGCGGCACAAATGCATTCTTAAAGACATGCTTTACCATAATATTGGCAGAAGAAACACCTTTTACTCTTGCCAGCTTAATATAGTCCTTATTTAATTCATCTACCATGTAACGTCTTGTCCAAAGTGCATAGCTTGCGATAGATGCCAGAGAAAGACATACAATCGGCAATACGCTTGTCTCACCCGGATTGCGGGTAGAATAGATAGACGGATATCCCAGTACTTTTGAACCGAATGCCAACACAAGTGAATATGATACAAGACTCGGAACCGCATTTACAAATACCGTATATGCTGTACCGACATGATCAAAAAATCTGTCTTTATTCAGTGTCTGGATAATACCAATGATAACACCTACAAAAAGTGAGATCACAAGGGATATACATCCAAGTCTCATTGAAATTGTAAATTTCTCCCCGATAACATCTACAACCGGAACACCGTTCTGAATTCTTCTTGATTCACCAAAATCAAAACGAAGAACCTGCCCATAATAACGCGCCAGCTGCTCTGGTATCGGATCTAACAGTCCTGCTGCCTGTAACTGTTCATCTTTCTGTTCACGAGTAAGCTTAATCTGCTGATCTTCTGTAAAGAAGTAATCAGTTGGAAGCATACGCATCAAGAGAAAAACAATCGTTACAACAATCAGGACTGTTACAATAGATTGTAACAGTCGCTTGATTGTATACTTAAACATTATTTATTAAATTCCTCTGCGAATTTCTCGTAGTCTTCTGTAGTATAGGCTTCTGCAGAAGTCTCCCAGTTTTTGTACATATAGTTCTGAATACCAAAGATTGCATTGGATCTTGAGTACTCATTGATCTTAGATAACTGCCATGAAATTTCCAGGTTGTATGGAATTGTCATTGCATGTTCGATCATATAAGCTTCTGCTTTTGCGTAAGCTTCATATCTCTTATCATTGTCATCTGTGATAGCATTGGCTTCATTTACAAGATTTGTAAATTCTTTCCATGTAGCGATCAGTTCAGGATCTGTAGCATCATTGATATATGTATAGTAGTTTGAATAATATGCTGTATCTTCACCATATGTTTCCTGACCTAAGAAGTTCTGAACATCACCGTAGTCAGCTCCCCAACCATTCATAACGATTGAGTGAAGACGTGGGTTTGTAACTTCCTGTGTAGAGCTGGATACATATGTTCCGATATTCAGTTTTACATAGTCATCACCAAGACATTCAGAGAAGATCTGTTTCAGTACAGTTGCACCGTCAAGAGCTGCCTGTGATCCAGCCGGAATGTAGTAGTCAATTTCAACCGGGAATGTAACGCCTTTTGCTTTCAGCTCTTCCATTGCCTGTTTCTTGAATTCCTGACCTTTTTCTGTGTCAAGTCTTCTCATTGTCTTTCCGTCAGATTCCGGAAGGCCGATCAGTTCTTCAACTTTCTTAGTATATTCTGTTCCGTCTGAGAAGTATACAAGACCTTTCATTGTGTATGCTGTGTTCTCACAAACAAGCGGATTTACAAGATTTGATCTTTCATAAATCTTTGTCAGGTCAAGTCCGTAGTAAATAGACTTACGGAATGCTTCGTTTGCAACTGCTGTATTCCAGTTTGTATCGTCTGTTCCATCTTCGTTCTTCTTAGCATAGTTGAACTTCATCTGATAAGAGTATTTCTTTGGAAGTTTCTCTGTTAAGTAATCATGATACTTGTTACTCTCATCTTCATAAATAGTTCTTAAGTTTGCTTCTGACAAGTCAATGTTATCAATTTCACCTGTCTCATAAAGAGAATATCCCACAGTTGTATCTTCGATTAATTTTACTGTAACTGTATCGAAAAGCTTACAGTCTTTATCCCAGTATTTCTCGTTCTTTGTAAGAGTCTTTGTATTACCCTGAATGAACTCTGTCAGGATGTATGGTCCATTGTACCATAACTGGTCGATTCCAGCTGATTTTACATTCTCAACACCGATTTCATCAAAGAATGCCTGAGAAATCGGATACAGACATGCTGATACTGCAAGTGTATCAAAATACGGCGTTGGAGCTGCACAGTGGTAAACAACTGTGTAATCATCCGGTGTCTCAATTCCAACCATTTCTTTGAATTTTTCTTTATCTAATGCTAATGCTTCTTCAGCTGAAAGTCCTGCTGTGTATTCGCGGTATTCTTTCGCACCTTTAATTGTTGCAATTGGCATAGATGCATTGTTACCTGCATCGTTCTTGTGTGAGTTCAAAATCCACTCAAGTGCTGTCACATAGTCATCAGCGATCATGTCAGCCTTTTCATTTCCTTGCTGGTCTACCCATTTCACATCATCTCTTAATTTGAATGTCCATGTAAGACCTGCGTCCTCTGTACCCCATTCTGTTGCGATACCGGCAATGAGCTTACCTTTTTCATCTGTTTCAAGAAGACCTTCATTCGTATTACAAAGTACGTTCAAGTCATTTGCCATCTCTGTGTTCAGAACGAATACGTTCTCCATCTCACGGCTAGGAACCTCAAAAGTTACAAGATCCTTGATTTCTTCTGCTGCTCCGTCTTTTCCTTTGTCAGATCCGCCTTTTTTACCGCTTCCGCAGCCAACAGCTGATACTGCAAGTGCAGCTGCAAGTACAACTGCAAGCCATTTTGCTCTTTTTTTCATAACCTCTTCCTCCTTTTTATTAAGGTATGTGATAAAATCTGTAAAAAGTACAGTTTTTATCTGGACTACAGTACAAGAAAAATGTATCTTTATGCATCAATTATGAATCTTTAATCATTATAAGGATGTTTTTCATAAGATTGTGCATTTTTTTTATTTTTCCGCGTAATGTAAGTGTTATTAGTTT
>NZ_QRVX01000027.1:0-34500 GCF_003458885.1 Coprococcus sp. AF21-14LB
TTCCACCTCACGGTGGACACCCTTGTCATTGGCTGTATCCTTCCCACTACTAGGGCGGATTAGGGACTTTCACCCATTAGCGACGTGCGCCGCAAGGCGCACCAAAAAAAGATACAATGAGCTGCTTCCTCACTGTATCTTTTATATTTTCAATAGCATAATAACTGTTCTGTTTGATTCTTTTCTCTTAATCCGTTCCTTCGGAAGCTTCCCGTCCTTCTCCGTAGTCAATCCGCACCAGCATCAATCCCTGAGGCGGCGCTGTAACACCCGCTGCTTTCCGGTTTTTCGCTTCCAAAATCTCTCTTACCTGCTCTGGTTCATAAAATCCACGTCCCACTCGAATCAATGTTCCCACAATAATCCGAACCATATTATAGAGAAAGCCATTTCCCGTAATGCGTACTGTAATCTCTTCTCCGTTTCTCAGAACATCCAATGCGGTAATCGTCCGCACCGTATCTTCCACATCTGTCCGTACATTACAAAAGCTCACAAAATCATGCTCACCTTTTAGATACTCTGCTGCCTGCTGCATCTTCTTCTCGTCCAACGGAAAGGAAACAAAATAATTTGTCAGCCGCTTCGTTGGCACTGGGATCCGGGTATTTAAAATATGATATTCATATGTCTTTTCGCAATTCCGATAACGCGGATGCCAGTCTGCCGGAACTTCATCGGAAGACACAATCACAATATCATCCGGGAGCCGCTGGTTCAATGCATAAGAAAAACGCTCCGGCGGAATCGTAGATTCTGTATCAAATACCGCCACATTTCCCATCGCATGTACACCGGAATCTGTGCGGCTTGCCCCGATTACCGCAATGGCTTCTCCTGTCATTTTGCAGATCGTACGATTAAGCACTTCCTCCACTGTAATTCCATTCGGCTGGATCTGCCAGCCACAGTAGTTTGTCCCATCATAGGCAACGACAAGTCTGATCCGTCTCATGTGGCTTCTCCTCCTCTTTTAAAAAATCCAAATGCGGAACGGCACAAACCGTCCGATCACGCAAGCCGCTGCCACATACAAAATGGTAATCGCATATGCAGCCACGTCATTTTTATGATAAATGAGCGGTTTCATCTTTGTTCTTCCGTCACCGCCCTGATAACATCTTGCTTCCATAGCCATTGCAAGATCATTTGCCCGGCGAAAGGCAGAAACAAAAAGCGGAACTAAAATCGGAACCATATTCTTTGCTCTCTGGATTAGATTTCCACTCTCAAGATCTGCACCTCTTGCCATCTGAGCTTTCATAATCTTATCTGTTTCTTCCAGTAGTATCGGAATAAAACGCAGGGCAATGGACATAATCATTGCAATTTCATGAACCGGCACATGAATATGGCGAAGCGGATTCAGCAGACGCTCAATCCCGTCTGTCAATGCATTCGGCGTCGTTGTCAGCGTCATCACAGAAGCCCCAATAATCAAATAGATCAGACGAATTGCCATAAAAACTGCCGTTCGAAGTCCCTCATCCGTAATCTTCAAAAACCCAACTTTCCAGAGAATCGTCCCTGTTCCTGTTAAAAACAGATTAAAAATAACAGTGATCATCAGCAGTAAAATAATAGGTTTTAATCCTTTTACGATAAACTTTACCGGCACTTTAGAGATCCGTACAACTGCAAACAGAAAAATAGTGGCAATCACATACCCCAACATGTTTTTAAATAAAAATAAAGAAATCAAATACAAAAGTGTACACACGATCTTTGTCCGCGGATCAAGGCGGTGTACCCGGCTATTCGCCGGATAATACTGTCCTATTGTAATATCTCGAATCATCTCTTACACCTCTTGCCTGTCTTGAAACAGCTTCATGATCTCATCCGCCGCCTCTTCTATCGTTGTTGCCTCTGTATTTACTGCAATCCCACTCTTAGCAAGTTCATGCATAATATAAGTAACCTGTGGCGCTGCAAGTCCTACCTGTTCCAGTTCTTTATAATGTGAAAATACTTCTTTCGGCGCTCCGTCAAGCATAACACTTCCCTTATCCATCACAATGATCCGCTCCACATATTTGGCAACGTCTTCCATACTGTGGGACACAAGAATGACCGTTAGTCCCAATTCATCATGAAGCTTCTTAATCTGGTCTAATATCTCATCCCGTCCTTTTGGATCAAGCCCTGCCGTCGGCTCATCAAGCACAAGGACATCCGGATGCATCGCCAGAACACCGGCAATGGCTACACGCCGCTTCTGTCCTCCTGACAGATCAAACGGAGAATCCTTATAGTGCTTCTCTGAGATTCCTACCATTTTGAGAGCTTCTTCTGCCCGTCTCTGACATTCTTCTTTCTCCAATCCCTGATTCTTCGGACCAAAGCACACATCTGTCAGCACATCCACCTCGAAAAGCTGATGTTCCGGATACTGAAACACAAGCCCCACCTTCGTACGCAGCTGCTTCAGATATATCCCTCTTCGTAAATATTCTCCCCTTGAAAACATACTTTTCCGTCCGTTGCCTTTACTAAACCATTCAGGTGCTGTATCAAAGTAGATTTCCCGGAACCGGTATGTCCAATAATGCCGACAAACTGTCCCTGTGGAATCGTCAGATTCACATCTTTCAGTGCCTGCTTTTCATAAGCCGTTCCCGGACTGTATACATAATTCACATGTTCTAACGTAATTGACATAGTATCTCCACCAACTCTTCTTTTCTCAAAACTCCTTCCGGTACCGGAAGGCCTCTTTTTCTCAATTCATGGGCCAGCATCGTGACCTGCGGAACATCCAGCCGGTATTTCTTCAGAAGATCTATCTGAGAAAATATTTCCCGCGGCGTTCCCTGCATAACGACATGTCCCTGATCCATAACAATTACCTGATCTGCATCGATTACTTCTTCCATATAATGGGTAATCAAAATAACTGTAATATGCTCCCGCTTTCTCAGCTCCTGCACTGTTCGCAATACTTCTTTGCGCCCATTCGGATCAAGCATAGCTGTCGGTTCATCAAGCACAATACACTTTGGTTTCATTGCAACGACTCCGGCAATGGCTACTCTCTGCTTCTGTCCACCGGATAATTTATTCGGTGAATGATGTCGGTATTCAATCATACCAACGGCAGAAAGGCTTTTCTCTACGCGCTGCCAGATTTCTTCCGATGGAACTCCAAGGTTCTCCGGTCCAAACCCCACATCTTCTTCCACCACGGTTCCGATAATCTGGTTGTCTGGATTTTGGAACACCATTCCGGCTGTTTGTCTCACATTCCAGAGTTCCTCCGGATCAGACGTATTCTTTCCATCTACCCACATCGTTCCTTCTGTCGGAATCAGGATCGCATTCATATGCTTTGCCAACGTAGATTTACCAGAACCATTATGCCCTAAGATTGCAATAAACTGCCCTGGGCAAACATCCAGATCCACTTCATCGATAGCCCGGTGGGTTCCAATGACATTGCCCTCTTCATCTCGTTTTTCATACTCATATACAAGTTTTTTTTGTGCGAATCACCAGTCTCATCTCTCTCTTTCTTCACTGATTTTTTTATTCTAATCCTATCGCCTGTTTTTTACAAGAGCTATTTCCGGAAAACTTTCCTCTGTTCATAAGAGAAGCAGGCCTGTTAAGACCTGCTCATTTTTAAAATTGGACTGATTTTCTTATAGATCAGAAGTACAATAATCGAAACAAGAACACCTTTCAATAAATTAAATGGCACTACTGCAAACAATACAAGTGTTGTAATATTTGTGATTGCCGGATTTACTGCTGTTCCCATCCCAATAATCGTCTCAAGCGAAAGTCCCATTAACATCGTATAAGCCGGAAGCAGTACAAATGCATTGATCAGACTTCCAACAACAGTCATAACTACTGTGCCTGCGGTCATTCCAATGACAGCGCCTTTTCGGGAATGGAGTCTCTGATAGATAAGTCCTGCCGGAACACAAAACGCACAGCCGATCAGGAAATTCGCTGCTTCACCAATTCCTGCCGTTACTGTTCCATTAATCAAAAGATTCAGCAATACTTTCACAAGCTCAATCAATACGCCCGCCATCGGTCCCATTGTAAAGCATCCGATCAATACCGGAACTTCACTAAAATCAATCTCATAAAATGAAGGTGCAAATGGAAGCGGAATCTCAAACAGCATCAAAATGACTGCCGCTGCCCCCATCATGGCAATCTGGGTAATCGTACGCACCTTGCTTCTGCTCATTTTGCAGGCTGTCTCTGCCTGCTTTTGCCTCTGGTTTGCTTCCAGCTTTGTGTCCGTACCTGTTTTTGTCTCTGTACTCATAATATCTCTCCTTTTTGTTTGCGGAAATACTTCCAAAGAAAGAATCGTGCCATGACACTTTCCGGCTTCTCACAAGCAACCCTATAAGCTTCGCTTCCTTCAGATTATGCCATTAAAGAATCCCCGGATAGAATCTACCCGGGGACATACGTCTGCACTGCATGTTCTTCTCTCATCCAGACTTTACTGTCGGTTTTGGAATTACACCAAATCAGCCATTCAGGACTTGCCTGAACAGGTCGCGGACTATACCGCCGGTTGGGACTTGCACCCTACCCCGAAGAATTTCCTATTATTTGTTTCATGCCTATTATACCGTTAACCTAAAGAGGAATCAAGTAATTTCGGCATGTTTTTATAATGTCTCTGCGCGCTCTTCAATATTCTTTTGAAAATTCATCACTTCATGGTCATATTCGGTATCCATATAGACGGATCTGATCAGAAAGTCTGCTGTCGCTTTATTGATTGCCATAGGAATATCATACACCTGTGCAATCCTCATCAGCGCCTTTACATCCGGATCATGTGGCTGAGCTGTCAATGGATCGGAAAAAAAGACAACAAAGTCTATCACACCTTCTACAATCTTCGCGCCGATCTGCTGATCTCCGCCCAGCGGGCCACTATTATATCCCTTCACAGTCAGACCTGTTTTATCAGCAATCATCCGTGCCGTCGTTCCGGTACCGTAGAGTTTGTGTTCCTTCAAAATATCATAATGCTCCTGACACCATTCAATCAGTTTCGGTTTTTCATTATCATGGGCGATTAGCGCAATGTTCTTTCTCCGCCCAATCGTAAATGTCACATACTTATCGTTCATCCCGATACCTTCCTCTCTCAGCCTCTTTCCAGCTGCTATGCCTGTTCCGGCTCCTCATATGTCTCGCCAAAGGTCTCTACTGTTACGGATTTCATCTTCTGTGGTTCCAGTGGACGGTCACGGAAGTCTGTTGCAGTCTCAGCAATCTTATTCACAACGTCCATACCTTCTGTCACTTTTCCAAATGCCGCATAAGCTCCATCGAGATGCGGAGATTTCTCATGCATAATAAAGAACTGACTTCCTGCTGAATCCGGATGCATTGCCCTTGCCATTGAGATCACGCCCGGATCATGGGAAAGATTATTCTGGAATCCGTTCTGTGCAAATTCTCCTTTAATATTGTATCCAGGTCCGCCTGTACCTGTTCCCTGCGGGCATCCGCCCTGGATCATAAAGCCTCTGATCACCCGGTGGAAGATCAGTCCGTCATAAAATCCTTTATTCGCCAGTGAAATAAAATTTCTCACCGTGTTCGGAGCAATCTCCGGATATAATTCTACTTTAATGCTGTCGCCATTTTCCATTGTAATTGTAACGATCGGATTTGTCATTTTTCTATATTCCTTTCTTTATGATTTCTCTTTATTTTTTCCTGCGAGTACCATTGCAAAAAAATAATTGCAGAGACTTTTTCTGTCTCTGCAATATATTTTATCACGAAATGACGTCAAACGTCTACTCCTTCCTGCGAAACTCTTCCATCATAATCGGGAAGTATTCCTTACTGTACTCTGCAAGTGAATAACTGCCTTTACTCAGGCACCATTCCGATACAAGCGCCCGCTCGCACATCGCATAGTATTTGACAATCTCACTGACTGACTTATCCTCTACAATCTCTCCACGTTTTTGTCCTTCTTCTACAATTCGTCCAATTAAACGATAATAGATTCGATTCTGATCTAAAAGGTTCTGTCCAGTCTTGGATACAAGCTGAGTTGAATAAAGTGATGCCAGTAAATCGGCGTTGACCATATTTTCCAGCGCCTCATGCATCTTTGCATCGAGATAAATAAGCTTGTCAAAGTTATTCATGTCGTCCTCAATCTCCTGAGAGAGTTCCAGATATTTCTCATCAAGAATCTCAGACAGAGTTCCGAGAAATGCATCCTTGCTGTCAAAATGATAATAAAAGGAACCTTTCGATGTACCGGAACGCTTTATAATATCATCTATCGTTGTGTTGTCATATCCTTTTTCATGAAACAGCTCCCACGCCGCCTCAACAATCTTTGCTTTTACTCTTCCGGCCATCTTTTTCTCCTTTCCTATTCACAAACTCTACAGGTTTCTGGAAACATCAGCGCATGCTTTCATTGCTTCGATCAGCGCGCTTCTAAATCCTCTTTCTTCCAATACGCGAACAGCCTCGATTGTCGTTCCTGCCGGTGAACATACCATATCTTTTAATTCTCCCGGATGCTTGCCAAGTTCCAGAACCATCTTGGCACTTCCAAGAACTGCCTGTGCTGCGAATTTGTATGCCTGTGGTCTCGGCATTCCTTCACTCACTGCTGCATCTGCCATTGCTCAATCATCATAAACACATAAGCCGGTGCGCTTCCGCTGACTGCCACAACTGCATCAATCAGACGTTCCGGAACAAATTCTGTCTTTCCAAAACAGTTTAAAATCTCATATGCATATTCCTGTTCTTCTTTCGTAACAGCCTCATTCACACACGCAGCTGTCATACCTTCCAGCACCATTGCAGGTGTGTTTGGCATTGTACGGACAAGCTTTACTTTCTTGCCAAACTTTTCTTCCAGCCATGCAAGTGTCTTGCCCGGAGCAATGGTAATGATCAGTTGATCTTCCCGCACCAGATCTTTTACCTCTGTAATTACTGCTTCATAAAACTGTGGTTTTACCGCAAGCACTACAACATCTGCTTTTTCTACCACTTCTTTGTTATTCTCTGTTGTGACAATGCCGTATGCCTCTTCCACTTTCTGTCTTCCGACAGGTGATAAATCTGAACCGATGATCTCTGAAGCTTTGATCATTCCATTTTTCACGATACCACCCATAATCGCGCCGGCCATATTTCCACATCCAATAAATCCTAATTTCATTTTCTTTCCTCCTGACTGAAAGTTTTTGTACTATAGTACAAAATGTAGCACCACAGAAAGCATTTGTCAATGCTTCTCAAAAGAGGATTTGAAGAATCCGGCCGTTTTTTTTGCACGATTTATTTTTTCTTTTCATCCTGCCTTGCTTTTATAGTACAAGTTTGATACTCTTATCTTGTATCAATTATTATACTATAATGAGGTAACATATGCAGTACAAAGTTAAAATTATATCATCAAAACAAGAATTGCATACATGTTCCCGTTTCGAAGTCAGCCATGGACTGTGGGGAACAGATACATTTCCCCAGACATACGGATATCTTGGATTTGTTCCGGGCGAAGGATTTTATCTCTCAATGACCTGTCTGGAGAAAGATCCTTACACCGCATGTCACGTTCAGCAGGGTTCTGTCTGCAAAGACAGCGCTATGGAATTCTTTCTTCAGTGCTTTGAAGCGAAAGAGAATCCTGACATTTATCTGAACATCGAATTTAATTCTGCGGGAATCATGCACGCCAAGTACGGCAGCAGCCGTTCAGGCCGCACACCTCTTCCGTTGGAAGGCGAGGACGCACTTGTCTGGGCAAGCCACAAAGAAGATGACAGCTGGAGTGAAGAAGTATTTCTTCCACTTTCACTTCTTGAGAAGCTTTATCCAGGAATCACATTTGAACAGGGAAGCCGTTTCCGGTGTAATTTTTATAAGATTTCTGAAACACCGGCTATTGAGCACTATGCTGCTTACGCACCGCTTCCGGTTCCGAAACCTGATTTTCATTTACCGGAATTTTTTGCTGAAGCAATTCTGGTATAAAATATTTTTCAAGAAAGGGGCATTTTATTATGCGCATTATTGTAACAAAAGACTATGAAGACATGAGTAAAAAAGCTGCTGCGATCATCGCTGCACAAGTTGCTGAGAAACCGGACTGTGTTCTTGGACTTGCAACTGGTTCCACTCCGATCGGAACATATAAAAATCTGGTAGAATGGTATGAGAACGGAAGTCTTGACTTCTCTCAGGTAAGAACAGTCAACCTGGACGAATACAGAGGTCTTCCACGCGACAACGACCAGAGCTACTATTACTTCATGCATGACAATTTATTCAACCATGTCAATATCGATGAAGCTAACACAAACGTACCGGATGGTACAAATCCAGACGCTGACGCAGAATGTGCACGCTATGAAGCACTGATCGCTTCTTACGGCGGACAGGATCTTCAGCTTCTTGGACTTGGACATAATGGTCATATCGGATTCAATGAACCGGCTCAGGAATTCGATAAGACAACACACTGTGTAGACCTTCAGGAAAGCACAATCGAAGCTAACAAACGTTTCTTCGCCTCTGCAGATGATGTTCCGAAACAGGCATATACAATGGGAATCGGCACAATCATGAAAGCAAAGAAAATCCTCGTTGTTGCAAACGGTGAAGGCAAAGCTGATATCGTTGCAAAAGCATTTTTCGGACCAGTAACACCAGAAGTTCCGGCTTCTATCCTGCAGTTCCATCCAAATGTGACAATCGTTGTTGACGAGGCTGCCGCTTCTAAACTTCCAAGATAATTTATACACAATTTCAATGGGACGTAGGCCTTCTCAGGTGTACGTCCTGTGTTTTATCAGCATAGGAGTTCATCTGAACACCAGATTTTCATCAAAAGGAGAAGACAATCATGATTATTAAAAATGTAAATGTATACGGAGAAGACAGAACATTCGCTCCGGGAGAAGTAATTATCGAAGACGGTCTCTTTGCCGCTTCTGCTTCCGATGAGAGTGAAATCATCGACGGCGAAGGCTGCTATGCCATTCCGGGACTCATTGACATTCATTTCCACGGATGTATGGGATACGATTCCTGTGACGGAACTCAGGAAGCCCTGGAAAAAATCGCAGAATATGAAGCTTCTGTCGGCGTAACGACCATCTGCCCTGCAACAATGACACTTCCGGTAGATACTCTGGAAGAAATCCTGAAAAATGCTGCTGATTATAAAAATGAATCCGGCGCAAGACTGGTTGGTCTGAATATGGAAGGACCATTCATCAGTCCGGAAAAGAAAGGCGCACAGGATGAGCACTACATTGTATCCTGTGATGCTAATATCTACAGACGATTCCAAAATGCTGCAAACGGACTTGTAAAATTCGTCGGAATTGCACCGGAACGTGATGTGGAAGGCGCTGTAAAATTCATCCGGGAAGTAAAAGATGAAGTCACAGTATCTCTCGCACATACAAACGCAGATTACGATGCTGCAAAAGCAGCCTATGATGCCGGCGCAAGACATGCCGTGCATCTCTACAATGCAATGCCTGCATTTTCTCACCGTGCACCTGGCGTAATCGGCGCTGCTCACGACTGCAAAGAATGTATGGTAGAACTGATCTGTGACGGTGTACACATTCATCCTTCTGTTGTCCGCGCTACATTCGATATGTTCGGCGCTGACCGCATCTGCATGATCAGCGACAGTATGAGAGCAACAGGAATGCCGGACGGCCGCTATACTCTTGGCGGATTAGATGTAGACGTTGTCGGAAACCGTGCAACGCTTGCTTCTAACGGCGCTCTTGCCGGTTCCGCAACAAACCTCGCTGACTGCATGCGTGTTGCTGTGAAAGATATGCATATTCCACTGGAAGATGTAGTTGGCTGCGTAACGATCAATCCTGCCAAAGCGCTGAAATTAGATGACCGCTATGGAAGTATTGCACCAGGTAAGATCGGTAATCTTGTGCTTCTTGACAAAGATCTGAATTTAAAGAAAGTCATTATCAACGGTTAATTCGCCGTTTCAACATTCCGATTGCTTCGTGAAGTGACCGGAATACATAATCTGCAAGCTGACGCACCGGTTCCTCCGGCTCTACAAGATCCGGAATCATACAGGTACAAAGTCCTGCCGCATGAGCAGAACAGACTCCTGCCGGTGCGTCTTCGAATGCAGTACACTGCTTTGGCGAAAGTCCAATCTGTTCACAGGCACGCATATACACCTCCGGGTCTGGTTTGCTGTGTGTCACCATATCTCCAAATACAAATCCGTCAAAATATTCATAAAGCCCTGCATCTTTTAAAAGCTGTTCCGCATAAGCACGCCTCGAAGATGTTGCAAGAGCAATCTTAAATCCGTTTTGCTTTCCGTATTCCAGCAATTCTCTCGCTCCCGGTTTAATTTCTACGCCTTCGGTCTCTGTGATTTCGTAAAATCTCCTTCGCGTCCGTTCAGAAAATTCTTCTACCGGAAAGTCCTCACGGATGTTCTCCCGAAAATATACTGCCCGCCGTTCTCTATTAAAACCAATCGTACGGAAAATATGCTCTCCCATATCCGGAATTCCCAAATCCTTTCCTACATCATCCCAGGATTGTTTCACAATACGTTCTGTATCAAAAATCAAACCATCCATATCAAATACAAGTCCTTGCTCCATTTTTTTCCTCCCACAAACAAATAGCCATGACTAAAAAGACGGAAGCCTCTGCTTCCGCCTCTTCTATCTTCTAATCTTTCTGCTCTGCTTCAAAATCAATCCCTCTTCCGGTACAATCATTCAAATATGTTACCGCGTCTTCCAGTTTCTCCAGGACTGCCTGGCGTTCTTCCCACTCATCGCCCCGCATATCTCTTGCCACAAGGCAATTCTTTACATGTTTTAATTCTCTGATCAACTTCTCATTCATATGATCGCCTCCTGTCAAAACTTGGATTGCTTTTTTATATTTTAGCAGATTCTCTGCCGTTTTTCAACGCAAACTGTCAGATAATTTGTGCAAATCATCAAAGAATTCCATTTAATTTTGTCATTGCACGCGGAATAGAATCCTTCGCATTTTTCCACGGTTCATCTTTAAAGCGATAGTCAAATTTATCAATAAACCAGCTCACATCATCTTTTACCCGCTTCATATTCTCAAGATACAGTGCATTTAGATCTTTCATAAACTGCTGAAGCAGCTCTCCTCCAAGCTGTGCCGGAGCCATTTCTGCCAGCATCCGGTAGTGCTCCGTACAGAAACCTTTTGATTGCCGAAATAATTCCCGAAATGCCTCCTCTTTCTTATAGAGATAAAAAATAGTCACAAGATAACGCTCAAACATCGCATTAATCTTATCGCACACAAAACAGGAGTGATCCAAAAACTCAAGATAGGATGTCAATTCGGACGGTTCTGCCTTCTTCTTAAAGAAAGATGCCTGCTTTACCGGCGCTTCCTGACGCTTCTCAATCTCACCAATGATATGTTCCATATGGGTTTTGATCATCCATGCCAGTCCAAGCCGGTCTTCTCCTTCATAAAGCATTTTCATATGCCGCTCACAAAAACCAACCCGGTTACTTTCCATCCGCCTTTCTTCTACCATATAACCTGACATGGTAAATCGAAGTGCATCCTGCTCAATTGACCGATACATGGAACAGACCGGACATTCACAATCCTCCTGAAATGCATCGTGTACCGGTATCGTATATAATTTTTCCTTCATAGCTATCGTTTTTCCTTTTTATTTCTTTCTTCTCTGCTGACGTTTCTCTGTAATCATTTCCGTCAGACGAACTCCCGCTTCATAACTTCTTCGCAGAAATTCATCCTGATCATCATAGCCATTTAATTCCATCACAATTGGAAGTTCATATGAAGATGCCGCAAGCACTTCTGTTGCTTCCTCCCAGTCAATGGTTCCTTCTCCCGGAATCCAGTGCAGATCACAGCTTCCTGCCATATCTTCATGATCCGTAAGATCAATGCGGGGACCTCCCAGATTATCATTCAAATGAACGCTGAAAATCCTGTCCTGATAGCGTCTGCCAAACTCTGCCTGCCGCTCATTTAAAATGATATGAGTATGTCCCGTATCCCAGCAAATGCCAAGATACTCTTTGTCATATCGTTCAAACAGCCGGTCAAACTCCGCATACTGTAGTTCTGCCGGCGCTTCCAGCATCGTTTCCAGACAGATCCGAATCCCCCGCTCCCTTGCATACGGTTCCAATTCGTCCAGGGACCGAAACGCCTGCTGATAAAATGTTTCTTCACTTCCGGGTTGCTCCTGAAAAGTCATATACGGAACGTACATATGAAGCACAATTTCTGTCGCTCCAAGCATCTGCGCCAGATCCAGACGATTCTTAATCAGTTCCACACCTGCTCTTCTGCTGTATTCATTGGCAGATGTAAAATCCTTTCGACTCTCTACATCTTTACGAATTGCAGAACGAATGCGGCTTCCCTTGGATGCATGAAGTGATTTTGCCTTCAATCCGTATTCATCAAACCAATTCTTAATCAATTCCATCTCTGCGTGGGAATAATAATAATCGCCATCCCACTCATGACACCAGTGTATATGCGTAAATCCTGCTTTTGCAATCTTCTCCAGTGTTGCCTTCACATCACAAAGTCTTGTCCCTTGTCCCCCGAAATCAGAGGCAAATCCTATTTCTGTCACAGCGCTTTCCTCCTGTCTTTATTCCCGGTATTTCTACGCTTATTCAAAATTATCCTACTACCCGATATTCCACAAGTTTCCAGTCCAATACGTTCCGTTCCAGCATTATCTGTACACGCTCTTTCTTTGGCACCAGCGTTTTCCCATTGCTCTTCAACTGATAAACTGTCAGTTCTGCCGGAAGATATTCAATCTGCCCTTCTTTCTGATACTCTGAAAATCGTATCTCACCAATCGAATAATCCACTACTTTCTCACAGTCTTTCAGAACTTTTTGGACATCTGCAACATGAAATGTCTGAACCTCTTTCTCGTCTTTTGCATATTGTATCATTCCAATCTGAACAAAAAGCTCTCCGAGAACTTCTTCATATTCCACCGGAATACTCAGCTCTTGAAAACGTTTTCTCATCTTTTCTGCCAGAGTTTTCTCCGACTTTGCCCGCTTCTCATGAAGCTTTTTCACTCTTAATAAGAGCAGATAGGTAATAGCTCCCACCGGAACTGACACAAGCAGAAGAGAAATGATAAAATATTTTATTCGAACCGGAAGCGATCCGCTCACCCCAAATAGTGACACAAAAACAATTGCTGCCGCAATCACTGCCACTTCTGATGCAATTCTCGCATAACGATTCGGCATCCCGTCAAAATTATCAAGACGGCAGTAAGTATTTACACTCCCATCTTTCACAATGTAACTGCTTCTTACCTGTTCTGTTCTTTTATACAATGTATGTCCAAATCGGACGATTCTCTTTTCTACTTTCTCATTTCCCGTGAAAATAGACATATCCTCCGCTTTTTCTTCCCGAAAGTCATTTCCCGTAACCTGTTCTATTACATCCATCTCCTCTTTTCCAAGACGACGATCTCGCATCATATAGAGGTGATTCAGACGATGTTCCGCTTCTTGGATATCATCCCCATTCTTCCAGAAATTTTCGTATTCTTTTTGAAATTTTTGTATCATAATATGTTATTCCTCAACTTTTTGAAATCTTTCAAGCAATTCCGGAATCTGTTCTCGCTTCAGCACAAGATTTACACCAAATGGATTCAGTGTATAACCTATGCTGTCTTTTGAAAGATATTTATCCAAATCTTCAAATTTCACCTTGCGAATTTGAAGTTTTTTCCCTTTTAAAAACCGTTGAAGCTCTGGTCCGTCTGTAAAAATCGGCTGAAGCATCTGGTCGCTTCCATCTTTCAAATATGGAAAACGAATTGTCTTCTTCTCCGGATCTCCCTCTTCTTCTACAACATCAATTGGGAAAAGATAGGATGAGCGCACAAGATTCACACACATTTCCTCCTCAAGCTCTGCCAGTTTTTCCAAATTTCTGTCCTGAATCGGTCTTCGCAATTCCTGAACAAAATATACTGTAGATAAGTGCAGCTGCGGATTTAACAGCGGACGCTTTTCTTCCGGAACTTTGGAGTAGTCCACCACATTTACGATTTCTCTGATCTCAGCTTCGCTGCACACTTCTCCTTCGTGCAGGACAATCGAATTCACCCCGATCGTCAGCAAACTGATAAGAAACTGCAGCCGATGCGGCACTGCAATTTCAGCCATATTAAAACTGTATTTTTCCTCTTCATACGGCTTTGTAAACTCTGCAAGAGTTCCTGTCTCTGTAAACATATGTACCTGATCATTAAAACTTTCCGGATCACAGATTACAAACGGCAAATGTGTCGCCTGACAAAACGGCACATATAAATGCTGCTTCTCCTGCATTTTCTTAATAAATTCTTTTCTTTCCTGTACTGTCATATTTTCTTCCTCTTTCTATATAAATTTATTATTCTGCATAGAGAATTCTACACAAGCAACTCCCACAGATCTGCCAGCGAGCGTACCGTCTTACCACTTCGCTCCATACATTCCTTCGCATGGAACATGGAGCTTAAAACAGACTCTTCAATCACTTCGGCGGATGCCGGAACAGGATATCCATCTGATCATCGTGAAGCATCCGCATAGGCAGGATACCCTCACTGCATGTATGGGGGATTCTGTTCGCAGTCGTGAATGCAAGCGCAATATCACCGCTTCCATTCATCATATAAGAACCTTCTCTCCCAAGTCCAATCGCACAACGGCGCAGATTCGCTTCAGCTGCCGCTCATTCAGCGGAGCATCTGTGGCAAGAATCATAATGATCGATCCTTTATCCCGCTCCTCAAAGCTTTCCTGCTGCTCTTCTTGCGAAACTTCTGTCCGACCTTCCTTTGATATCTCTTCACTGATTCTTCGTCCTGCTACAAGAAGATCCCGATACAGACCATGGTTACTTAAAACAAGCGCACCGAGAGTATATTCCTGTCCACCAATCTCAAATGTACGGGAGGCAGAACCAATTCCTCCTTTTAGCTGATGACATACCATCCCGCGCCCGGCGCCGACATCACCTTCTGCAAATTCCTCTGATGCCCGCGCAATTGCCTCTCTGGCATGCGCTTCTGTTACTGCTCTTTTGCGGATATCATTAATTCTTCCATCATTGCACTCGCATACGACCGGATTCACAGTCCCCGTTGTGCGTCCAATTTCCGTATTCTCATCCAACATATAATCAATCAGACCATTGGCTGCAGCACCCACGCCAAATGTATTTGTCAACAAAATCGGCGTCTCAAGAAAGCCATTTCATCCACTTCCACAAGCCCGATTGTTTTTCCAAATCCATTCAGCACCTGACTGGCTGCCATTACTTTATCCTGAAACAGATTCCCCGGATGGGGCAGAACTGCTGTTACACCAGTGTGTGTATTTCCATTATCAATCGTTACATGGCCAACTCTCACGCCTTCTACATCCGTGATTAAGTTTCTCCTTCCCGGTTTCATTTCTCCAATGTTAAGTTTCCATCGTTTGCTAAGTCCCATGATGCTTTATCCTTCCAAATTTCTTAATTTTAAACGCCTTTATGCCCATGCATAAATAGGCTCTTTCTCACTCCAGACAGCAATTGCCTCTTCTACCTTCGCCAACATTTTTTCCTTATCTTTCGGCAAAATACCTCTGACACGCACTTCCACAAAATCGTGGAATCCATCATAACTAAGTTGGTCTATCTCTAATAGTTTCAGAAGCCTTCGCTCTTCTTTTAGATTCTCCACCTCATCTGCCGGAACAAAATTCCCCGCCTGAATTTCCTTATAAAGCGGCGCCTTGTCGTGTAAAAAGAGTGAAAAATTTATTACTTTTCCCGGTTTTGTTCTATTAAAAAACTCTGCTGTCTTCTCCGCATTCTCCAGTCCCCGTCCTGCTCCGGCAATTCCTGTCATCATATGTGCGTTATAAATCAGCCAGCTGTTTTAACCCTTTCAATCTCCCGGTAAGCTTCCGTAAGCGTATGATCCTTCTTCATAAAGCGAAGCACATCATCACAACCGCTTTCTATTCCGAGATAAAGATTGCGAACCCCTTCTTCAAACAGACGCTTCAGCTCTGTATCGCTCTTTTCACGAAGATTCGTTACTGTCGCATCCATATTGATCTCCGTACATGCCGGGAAATGTATATGAATCAGTTCCAGAATCCTCAGCAAACGTTCCATCGACATCCCAAATGCGTTGCCATCTCCGAGAAAAATCTGTTTCGGATTGCCTCCTGCTTCCTTTACCCGCAGGATTTCCGTTTCGATCTGTTCCATCGGAATCTCCCGATACTTCAAATGTTTAAACAGGGTACAAAATGTACACAAATTATAAGAACAGCCCACCGCAACCGGAAGCATATAGGAAGAACGTTCCATTGGCGGTCTGCATATTTGACCTTCATACTGCATATAGACACCTCCCTGATTCTGAACAAAATTTTCTCTTTTCAGTATATCATACCTGCGGAAATTGTCTATTATTTAGAAAATTTTCTAAATAGATATTGCATTTTCCGTTTTACTGATATATATTATATTTAGAAATATTTCTAAATAGTTTTATTTATGTTCGAAACGAGGTGAGAATTTGTCATTTGCCGATACTTTCAAAGCACTTTCCGATCCTGTCCGGCGTGAGATCCTTCTCATGCTAAAAGACGGAAAAAAACTTCCGGCCGGAGAGATTGCCGAACAATTTGATATGACACACGCAACAATCTCCTATCATTTATCACAATTAAAAAAAGCCGGATTAGTAACTGAAACCAAATATAAAAATTATGTCTATTATGAAATCAACGTCTCTGTATTCGAAGAGATTATGCTATGGTTTTCACAATTTAAGGAGGACTCATAATGAAAACAAAGAAAACCTTACTGATTATTACAACACTTGTATGTCTGCTGCCAATGCTCATTGCCGCCTTCGTCTATCAGGAGCTTCCGGCGCAGATTGCTACTCACTGGGGCGCAGACGGAACACCTAATGGCTACTCATCCAAAGCTTTTGCCTGCTTCGGATTACCGGCACTCATGGCTGGACTGAATATTTTCCTTAATATTGTTTTGGATAATGATCCAAAACGCAAAAATGTCAACAACCGTATTTTAATAGTTTCCAAATGGTGTATCCCGGTTGTTTCACTTGTTGTATCTACTCTGACTCTTGCTTTTGCACTTGGCTACAAAGTTTCCATTAGCCGGATCACACCTGCAATGGTCGGTGTGCTGCTGATCGCGCTTGGCAACTACCTTCCAAAATGCAAACAAAATTACACCGTGGGAATTAAACTCCCCTGGACGCTCAACAGCGAAGAAAACTGGAATCGCACCCACCATCTGTCCGGATACTTGTTTATTCTGGCCGGAATTGTTATGACAGTCACTGCGTTTATTCCAAGTGCCGCTTTTCTTACATTGCCATTTATCCTCATAGCGGCCTTCATACCAATGATATATTCCTTTGTATTGTTTAAAAAAGGTATTTAAATTGAAAAATGGCAGGAAATCCTAAATTCCCTGCCATTTTTCTATCCACTGTTCTTTTGTCATCAAATTTGTATGACCAATCCTTGTCTCATTCATCAAAGGAACCGGCACATCATTACAAGTATGATGGTAAACAAATCCCAGTTTCTCCTGTACCCGCTTTGATTTATAATTGCCATCATAATATCCACACCAGATTGCAGACATATTAAGAGTTTCAAAACCGTATCGTATCAGTTCCTTTGCCGCTTCAGGCATATATCCTCTTCCCCAAAACGGTTTCCCAAGCCAATATCCCAGCTCACATTCATCATCTCGATCTGTCATATCGGTATGTCCGTTTAATTTCAGTTCGATAGATCCTATCGCGATGTTATTAGATTTTTCACAAATTGCATAACATTCTGCACTATTAAGAACATTTTGAATAACCCTCAGGCTTTCTTCTACATTTTTATGGGGAGGCCATCCGGCAATCGGTCCTACCTCAGGATCTTTTGCGTATTCATATAGGCTTTGTGCATCAGACACGTCCCAGGGACGTAATAGCAGCCTTTCTGTATGTAATATCATATCACACACCTCCAAATTCATCTATTGTTGTCTGCTTCTTGCTTTCCCGACTTTTTTCTTTAAAATCAGCAATCCAAACACTAGGAAAACCGGGAAAATTGTAGCTGTAAGCAATCCTGTTTTCAGATTACCGCCTGCCATTTCAGAAAGACTTCCTACCATAGCAGGACTTACCATAGCGCCCAAATCTCCTGCTAACGCCAGAAATGCGAACATTGCAGTACCGCCTCTTGGACATTTCTGCGAGGATATGCTGATAGATCCCGGCCACATAATACCAACTGCCAAACCACAAAAAGCACAGCCGGCAAGTCCGAGAATCGGCAACGTGGAAAGGGACGCCACCAAATAACATCCGGCACACATAATTCCACAGCCCAGCATCACCTTGATCAGATCAAGTTTTTCACTGAACTTTCCGTACAGCATACGGGATATCCCCATAAACATTGCAAACAAACACGGTCCAGCTAAATCACCGACTGTTTTAGATACACCGATAGCAGATTCGGTAAATGCAGATGCCCATTGTGCCATAGTTGCTTCTGATGCTCCCGAACAAACCATAAGTATTATCATCAACCAGAAAACCGGTGTTTTCAGCAGTTTGCGAATACCCATACTCTTGCCGTCTTCAATCAATCGTTCGATCGGACAGCGAATAAAGTTAAATGTGTTATAGAGCGGCACCAATGCCAGATAAAAGTAAGTATCTTCCAGTTTTCTACGCCAAATACAACAAAGAAGAGCGTAGAACCCAAAATAACTCCCATTGCGCCCCAGCAATAGAAGGAATGTAATAAACTCATCATTCCATCTTTATTCTCAAAAGGACAAGCTTCAACGATAGGACTTACCAAAACCTCAATAAGACCGCTTCCTATAGCATAAAGTACTACTGAAATCAAAATCCCCATAAACGGTAAAGGAAGCACTTCCGGCAAAATTGCCATAAACACAAGACCTACCGATGACAATACCTGAGATGCAACCACGCACATACGGTAGCCTACTTTGTCGGCAAATTTAGTAGCCGCAAGATCAACGAGCAATTGCGTCAAATAAAATACCAAAGGAATCATTGCAATCTTTTCAAGAGTGATTCCGTAAGTGTTTTTGAATGTTAAAAATAATAGTGGAGCAAAGTTGGCAGATATAGCTTGTGTCACAAAACCAAGATAACAGGCTATAAGTGTTTTTTTGTAATTCTTTTCTTTTGTCATGATGATTCCCTTCATTTTTAAACAATAATTTCTTAATTCTAATCATAACATCATGACACTTGTTAAAAAAGTCACAAAAGAACCAATATTAAGCACTATTTACCCATATCACTCTTTTGACTTGGAGCATATCCATATCTTTTTTTGAATTGACGGCTAAAATAATTTACCGAGTTAAAACCGCAGGCATAGCTGATCTGTTGAAGTGTTTGTGTTTGTTCACGCAATAACTGACGAGCTATTTGAAGTCTATATTGAATCAGCATAGCCACCGGAGAACACCCCATATATGTCTGAAAACATCGCCCGGCTTCGCTGCGGCTAATATCTGCAGCTTTGGCAATGTCCTCAAGCGTTACCGGTTCAGCATAATTTTCATAGATATACGTCAGCATCTTTTGAAGACGAATTTGATTATTGATCTGTATCCGTGTTGCCTTCGCCTTCGAAAGTTCTGTGAAATTACTGGATATAAATTCAAATATACCGCTAATATTGCGCTGTACAGCCAATTCATAGCATGGGGCTTTCTCACTCATTTTCCTGTAAGTGTCTTTGATTAAACAGTTAATCTCGCTGTGGAAACGGTCGTGATGCCGAAATACAACAAACGGCAACGAATCGCATTGAATAATCGGACGTATGTATTTTTGATAAATAGTACTTGCTTCCGTAGCCAGAAGTGTTCCTGAAAATACGATATTTGGCATCGGATCTGCCACAGTACCGGCTAACTGTCTTATCCCATGCAGCATATTTCCATTAATAAATACACTATCGCCCGCTTCCAGTATGATGTGCTGCTCCCCGACTTGATAATCTAAAGTTCCGCATTCCGCCGTTGCAATTTCAAAATCAGGATGCCAATGTAAAGGTCCTGCCCAGTCAGGCAAATCAGCAAGTTCATCATGAAAATAGGTAATCGGAAATTCTATAGCATTGTGCGGTATATATTCTCTTAATTGATGATCAAGAATTATCGGCATATCTTTGACGCTCCCTTATGATTATTTAGCCTCCAGACATCCCACTCCATTTCATTATCCACAAATTGTGGGATCTGGAGGGATTATTCCCACGCATTGCAGGAACTTCAAATATTCTTATTTTAGATAGTATTCGCTCTGTAACTGCAGATAATAGCAATATATTCCGGCTCAAATTATAAGCGTTTTTGCTTGGAAAGGCAACATCATAATGAAATTCTTTTATCCGTATCTTGTATCAATGATTCATCATGTGTAACCATAATTACTGTTTTTCCCTCTGCATTCATTTCATGCAAAATCTTCATAACAAGCTGTCCATTTTTCCTATCCAACGAACCGGTTGTTCATCAGCCAATATAAGTTGGCAATTTTTCAGCCGCAATCTTGCTAATGCAATACGCTGTTGCTCTCCTCCGGAAAGAGAATATACTTTTTGTTTTAGCGCCTTTTCCATTCCAACAGACCTTAACGCTTCTTGAACAGAAACTTCTGTTTTTCCTTTTTTGTGAATCATTTTTAGATTTTCTTCTACCGTTTTTTGCTCTACCAATCCAAAGTTCTGAAAAACAAAACCTACAATATCACGATAATATATTTGTAGATTCTTTTGATTTGTAATTTCCAATCCTGCAACGCTAATCTTACCGCTTGTTACAGGTTCCAATCCGCCAATCATATTTAGCAATGTTGTTTTTCCACAACCGCTTGCGCCTGTTATAACCACGAAATCGCCTTGTTCCATGTCACATGAAAAATTACCAAATAATCGCTTTTCCCCAAAATGTTTATTTACATTTTTTATTTCCACAAACTTCTTCATCTTAGATTCCTCCTTTGATAACCCTTTGAATCTCAAGATGATCATATTTATGTGTAAGATGAACCAACACCATCAAATCTACACACCAAACAATCAAGCTGCCATAAATCATATATGGAATCATGCCTCTTCCTGTAATCAGGAAGAGTACGAGTGAAAAAATCAAGGCAAATCCACACAATATACCGGATAAAATGAAAAATTTCCGATAACGTTCAAAAATAGAATATCCTAAAACCTTTTTAATTGTCAGCTCTTTCGCTTTTGTTTCATACGCAATTCTTAAAATCAATGCTGTAATTTGAAACTCTAAAATCAGCAGCAAAACAGTTAAGATAATTGCAATAAGAAGACTTCTGTTTTGTAATGACCACAAACCTTGAAACCATTCTCTGATATTTTCAACAGAAAACTCTGTAAGTTCCGGCTTTATCACTTCTCCAGCACAGACACTTGCAAAATTTTCAATGCTCTGTCTGTCATCTTTTACTGAAACAAATTGCATTAAATACGGAGCATTATTGAAAATAACTCCATCAATTTTTTCTCTTTTGTGCAAGGAATACTTAACTTCATATGTTGACAATTTTCCGTAATCATAAGTATCAAGAATGATAATTGGATTTTTAATGCAATATGAATAGTCATATTCGCTGTCACGCCTGCCTTCTGCAACAACAGAAAGACCATCTTGATAAGTCAAAATCCCCGCCAAATTTTCCTCAGATAAAGAAATTGTATTGGAAAATGACAATAATTCTTCCCGAACCTCTTCCTGATTCATCTTTTCGGATACCAATATATAATTCCCCTCTGTTTTGCACAGCTCGTTCCAATTTAGAATTTGGTCTTTATATTCCTCTAAACCTTGCAAATTCGCGTAAATATATTTTTCTCCATACAAAGGGGCAACTTCATCATAAGAATGATGATAAAGTAAACTGCAATCAAGGTGTTGATAACTATATCGCAAAAAATTATCTGTAACTTGGTCTACTGTGTCAATCGGTGGATTATCGCTCGTTTCTCCCTCATAATATTCTATTTTTTCATAGCTATATGGATAATCAATATCCACATGAACCTGATTTTTCTGAGAATTATAATATTGCTTTTGTGAATACAGTTTGTATCCCTCAACAGATAAACCAATCGTAACGGAAATGACAACAACCATTAAAACTGCAACAAGTCCTTTTAATCCTGCCCCCATCACTAATACTCGGTTAGACACCGGTATCTTTATAGGTGTCATTTTCTTCACCTTCATGCTACACCAAATAAGTACACTATTTATTGTCAACATAATAAATACACAAAGGATAGTTGTCGGCAACTCAAATGATGGCGTAGTAAAAGGCAATAACAATATAAATGCCAAAACCGTTGATATAGAAAGTCCGATTACATCTGAGAAAATCTTATAAAATTGAAGAACTCTGTTTTCAGCACCTAAAATAATACGAATTGATTGTTCTTTCTTTCCATAAGCAACATCATATAGTGTTAAAAGAATGATGCAAAGCAATACGACTGCCCACGTTCCACCTACCACAAATTTTGATGTCGCAGCAGTAGGCTCATTGCGAAAAGCCCCCGAATACTCAACCATATCCGGATAAACCATATCGTATAACTCTTCAGGTGATTTATTGAGATACCAACAATTCTGCATATTTTTTTCAGTTGCGTTTTCAAATGGTTCAAAATAAAAAGCAGTTGTTCCCGAAAAGAAGGATTTTATAATTCCATTTTCAATATTCCAGTCTTTTTTCAAATATTGTTTAACCGTTTCATCTCCGTACACCGTAATTGTTCGTGAAAATGCACCGCCATCTTCCTTGTCCAATGCAAATACGGCAGTATTAAATTCTTCTGCTTTTTTCCGTATCTGCTCATTCATTTTTTCTTCTGATTTACCGGTAGGAAGATAATATCCAACTTGAGTATATTTGTCTTGAAAATTTTCCAAGAAGAAAGTATAACTTTCTCCAATAAACAAAAAAGCAGCAAGAAATAAGAAAAATGCAATGATATATTTGGATTTTTTCACACTAATCTCCCCATATCAGCTCCGAATTTTCGGCTATCAAAGCTGTGTCTTGTTCCGAACCATCTAACTGAAATTCCCCATAATAAATCTGATCAATTTCGTCTGTTTTGCCTATAAGAAAGGTGTCTCTAAAATTATCGCTTTCAAAGATAGGTTGAATATATTCTGACCACGGTGTCTTATAATAGTAGAATATCGTTATCTTTTTTTCCTCTCCGTTTATAACAACTGTTTCGGGAGCACAAGATACTGTTCCTCCTAAATTTTCACCTTGATAAGTAGCATAAAGTTTTCCGTCTATTTCGTTAATAGAAATAATTTCATTATCATACGGAATAAAAGTTTTTGCCAAAGTCGCATAAGAATATAGGCCTACAACAAGAAGAATAGTAGCAATCATAGTACTTATAAAAATAATCACTTTCTTTTTCATAAAATGAGCTTTCAGTTTTTTGAATGCTTCAGCTTCAGAAAGCTGAATATTTTTAGTTGTCGGTAAAACAATATCTTGTTTCAATTCTTCTGCTTCCTTCTACACGAATCACAGAAACTTAAATGTTCCTCTACCATTTCTTTTGTGGCATTACTTACAACATCATCTAAATAAAGAGGAAGGACATCTTTAATAATATCACAGTTAATTTTTTTCATGCTCTATCGCCTCCATATATTCTAATATTTGTTTTTTTGCCCTATAAAAAGTTACCCTTGCCCAGCTTGAACTTTTCCCAAACAATATCCCAATTTTTTCAAATGGTAATTCGCCAAATACCCGCAGACTAAACACTTCTTTATATGGTTCGTTCATATTATGGAGAAATTGGTGAATGAGAAAAGCGTTTTCTTCCTCTGAAAACTTCTTTGCTAAATCAATTTGCACATCTGCAATATTTTCAGATATTTCCTCATCTGCATAAATTTTTCGCCTTTTACAATATGTATAATATGTATTCTTAGCAATCGTAAATAGCCATGCTCGAATATCCTTTGCTCCATCAAATGTATCTATAGATTTTAACACTTTTGCGAAGGTTTCTTGTGTTATTTCTTCAGCAATATCTTTATTCGCTGATAGACTACATAAATACAAAAAAACATCTCGAAAGTACAATTTATAAATTTGCTCGAAGTCCACGCCTCTCTCCCCTTTCACTCTATTAACTATCAAGTTCAAAAAATGTTACAAACTTTTATCAAATTATTTTCTAACTAAAAGTTTATTGTACTTGTTAAGAAATCGCAAGTACTGCATATTATATCTGATTATGAAATTCAAACAGATTCTGTATAAATCATCTCCACCTCTACAATCCTTTCAAAGCGCTCCTGTGTCCGTATGCTCCGCCACAAACTTCGCAAGTTGTTCATCCAGCCCTTTCCCTAGCTGACTGGCAGAAACAAATTTTTGAGCAAGTAGCATAAAGACGACAAAAAGCCCTTAGCTATGAGTTTCATACCCACAGCTAAGGGCTTAGTTTATAATATGGATTCGTTCAGAACCGCCTGTCAATCATTCTCTAACCATAAAACCACCGGATTACAAGAATAATAGCTCTTATGTAACTGTTATCAATTTGTTATGAAAAGACTTTTGAAAATACTGCAAACCCGCATAAACACTGAGTTTTTACGATACTCCAATGTCGTTTAACAAATCCCGTTAGCGTCTCCCCGAATTTCTGTCCGACTTTCTAAACGAGTTTCCACCGGAATTTCTTTTAAGATTTACCTTTATAAAAATCCTCTATTCTTCGCTTCTTCGATTAATTTAGGTTGAATACATGGATATGTCCAATTATCAACTAAATTGTCTACAATTACAATTCGTTCTATCTCACTATGTATTTCCTCAAAGCTAAATATATTTGCCATAAATAGCATTCCAAAAGTTTCTGTATGAATATTTTCATTCACTCTAGTTTTACCCTTAACAGAATATATACAAATTGGTTCAATTATAAAATCTATTGCTCCAGTTTCTTCTCTTAATTCACGTCTTGCAGTTTCTAAAATTGTTTCTCCATCTTCTCTATGCCCGCCTGGAACTTCAAGTGTATCTCTTTCTTTATGCTTACAAAATACCCATTTTCCATTTGTTTTAGAAATAATAACAGCAAATTTCAGCATTTTATCATCTATATTATCATAAAAATTAACTTCTACCATAAAATCCCCCATACTAATGAAATCTATACTTAGTTTCAATCTGTTTTCTCTTTATTTTTAATTATACAACTTCCAAATTTCATCGTAAAGTGAAAAGCAAGCCGTTTTCAGACTTGCTTTCCACCATATCACTTTCCTTATTGATAAATCATTTCTTTATCCGCACACACTCTCTCACTTGTACATTATTCATTCTCCCGATCCACTCTAAGGTATCCTCTGCCTTTAACTGTTCTGTGATCCCCTGTGCCTGTTCTTCTATATCAGCCAAGCTATATAAGCCACATAAGCATGATAGGATATTTCCATACACTAAACACAAGTTTGAGCATGAAATGAGACGAGGTACGCAAGACGGAGAAGTGAAAAAGATTAGGCTGAATGATCTCCGACATAGCCATGCCAGCTTGCTGAAATTGTTTTTAGTTCCATATTAGTTCCATTAACAAAAAAGAAAAGCCGATTTCCTTTGTAAATTCAAAGGATTTCGGCTTTCACTATTTTATTCCCATTCAATTGTCGCATTCGGTTTCGGACTCATATCATAGCAGACGCGATTTACATTCTTAACTTCTTTCATAATTCGGTCTGTAATCTTCAATAAAATATCCCAGTCAATTTTCTCGATTGTTGCTGTCATAGCATCCACTGTATTTACTGCACGGATAATAACCGGATACTCAAAGCTTCTTGCATTGTCACGCACACCAACTGATTTAAAGTCCGGAACAACTGTAAAATACTGCCATACAGTTTTATCCAAACCTGCTTTTGCAAACTCTTCACGAAGAATCGCATCTGATTCCCGCACTGCTTCGAGTCGCTCCCTTGTAATCGCTCCGAGGCATCTTACACCAAGTCCCGGTCCCGGGAACGGCTGTCTATATACCATATCAGCAGGAAGACCAAGCTCTATTCCACATGCGCGAACTTCATCTTTGAATAACTGTTTCAAAGGCTCTACCAGTGCAAACTGCAAATCCTCCGGAAGACCTCCTACATTGTGGTGGGATTTTACCATCTTCGCTGTCTTTGTTCCGCTTTCTACAATATCCGGATAAATTGTTCCCTGTCCAAGGAAGTCAATGCCTTCTAACTTACGGGCTTCTTCTTCAAATACACGGATAAATTCTGCTCCGATGATCTTACGTTTTTCTTCCGGATCTGCAACATTTTCCAGTTTTCCTAAAAAGCGCTCTGTTGCATCGACATAAACTAAATTTGCATCCATTTTATCGCGGAACTGTTCCACAACACTCTCGGATTCTCCCTTTCTCATCAGACCATGATTTACATGTACACAAGTCAGCTGCTTGCCAATTGCCTTAATCAAAAGAGCTGCCACAACAGAACTATCCACACCGCCGGATAATGCTAAAAGAACTTTCTTATCTCCTACTTGCTGGCGAACCAGTTCAATCTGGTCTGCAATAAAATTCTTCATATTCCAGTTTGCTTCCGCATGGCATGTATCAAATACAAACTTCTTCAAAAGTTCCATCGTCTCTTCTTCACATGTTGGGAATGCCTCTAACTTTGTCTCACAGAGCGCTTTCTCATGAGCTACTGCCATAACCGGATATCCTGCTTCATAAATCTCAGCGTTAACATCAATTTCCTCCCCATCAACGATATGGTTTGGACCACCATAAATAATAATTCCTTTCACATTCGGCAGTTTTTTCAATTCTTCCACTGTAATATCATGCGGATAAATCTCACTGTATACGCCAAGCGCACGAATCTGGCGTGCCAATACTGTATTTTCTGTACTTCCTAAATCAAGGATAACAATCATGTCCTGTTTCATTTTTTAATTCCTTCCTGTTTATTATTTTTTATTCAGTTGCTTTTTACTATCTGTTCACTTAACAGACTGCAATACATTAATGCATCTTTTCTTCTACGACAGCGGAAGCCACCGTAAAATTTTTTGGATTTCCACATCCCAAAAATCCCAGCAATGGATTCCGGCTGATTCACGATAAGTTATATCAAATCCCATTTTCTTGAACTGCTCTACCGCCTTCTTCTGAGACGCATACAAAAAATCTTCTGTACCACAGCACTCGTATAACTTCGGGAGTGGTCTGCCAGATTTCTTAAGCTCCTCTGCCAGCTTCAGCAAATCATTTTCAGAACCTTTCACCTGAGAAAGTGAGCCAAAAATGCCTGTCCAAAAGCTTTCATCAATAGAAGCATTAATATTTCTCTCCAACACATCTTGAACATCTAGTGCAGCCGAAAGTCCTGCCGCATATCCAAATGTCTCCGGCTTAGTAAGCGCAAGCTTGAATGCCCCATAGCCTCCCATCGAATTTCCTGCAACAAACGTCTCTTCTCGCTTATCCGACATATTGGGGAAAAACTCCCTGCAAAGAGCCGGAAGCTCCTCCGCCATATACTTCCAGTATTTCTGCCCATAAGCCGTATCCGTATACCAACTCAAATCCGCATTCGGCATTACTACTGCAATTCCAAGACTGCTGACATAGCGCTCGATTGATGTTCGCCGATTCCAACAAGTATGATCATCCGACATCCCATGAAGCAAATATAACGTCGGATATTTTCCTCCGTTTTTTGCCCCTGAAAGCCCAATTTGCTCTTTCGTCCGCTGTGGTAAGATTACGTCCAGATTCACACATTTGCCAAGAACATCTGAAAAACAATTCACATGCAATAAAGCCATCTTTTCGTCTCTCCTTCAATGTTTTATGAATCTTAAAACAATAATACTCCGGTATTTCTTCCGGAGTTACTTTCATATTTGTTATTATAATCGATTTGTCTAAAGATTTCTACGATAAAAATAAGAAATCCCAAAATTTTTCTGGCATTTTACATCATATCAGCAAAAATTTTGCCCATTTTGAAACTCCATAAAAATTTCTATAAAAAAATTTAAAATGAAATGCAACAAATTGGATAAAATAATACTCATAATATATATACTAAAATTCGAAAAATATAGGAGGTTCTTGTATATGAACAAAAAACATTTATGGAGTGCTATACTCGCAGCAACATTGCTTATGCTAACAGTTGGGTGCTCCACTGCCAACACTGCCAAAAAAGAAAATACCAAAGAGTCTAATGATACCGAAAAAGTAACCGGTATCTACCTCACTTATGGAGAAAATAATTCCAATTACATTTTTGCTGATCCTGAACAGAATACACTGTTTCTTGCTGAGATTCCGGAAGATAAACTGTATGATCAGGAAGGTAACAAAATTTCACGCTTTGATCTAGAGGCTGGTTCTACACTTGAATTATACGGAAAAGGTGCGATGACCATGAGTATTCCTCCTCAGTATAGTGGCGTATCTAAGGCTGTCATCGTCAAAGACAGCGACGCTGCCCTTGCTGAAAAATATCAGGCGCTTGTTGATGAACTCTATCCAGAATCAGATCCTTCCGAGATCCCATATCTCACTATCGAAAATACCCAGTCTCTCGGATATGTTTCTACTTCCGTAGACCCATTTTCCTATCGCTGGACCGGAGGTAATAGCGCTGACGATACATCCAACCAGATTCTGGATCCTTCTCCGGATGCCGTACTGCCGGAAATCATCAACGATACCGAGGATAAGCATTTGACATTGTTATTCTCTTCTCGCCCGGATACTCTTTCTGTAAAGAAACTCAGTTCTGACCTGTCTTCTTCAGAGGATATCTCTGTAGAAAGCAATGACCAGGGATTCATAATTAATATTGCAGACTCATCAGACGATATAATATATGAAGCAGAAGGTACTTGGGAATATGGAACCGTTGTCTATCGTTTCCTTGTCAAAGGCTCTGCCGCAAACTAATCATTAACTTTAAACACAATACTTTAAATATATTCTATTTAAAATGAGGCTGATGCAAAAACCTTTCCGGTTCAAATCATTTCTAATGATCTCGCATCAGCCCCATCTATATATTATCTGTCCCCACCAAACAATCTATTTATAAATTGCAGCTTACCTAAGCATTGGGCGGGCAGAATTCTTGTAAAGTATAAAATCTCTTGCATCCATGAATGACAGATAGTCAAAATTACATTTGTTTTCTCACAATCTTATATTCATCATCCAGTTGGAAATAAGGACATTCCCGCACAGAATTTGTCATAAAGCGCATCATTTCATCCTCATCCAAATTCACTTCACAAATATAATACTCATAGTCTTCATCGTACACATAATTGCTGCAACACTCACAATTTGTCACGACTTTCTTAGTTCCTTTATTCATAAACATCCCTCTGTTTCAAAACTTATAATGAAAAATATCCGTATTTCTCCTGCAGAAAACACAGCAATCCTTCGCATCCGTCCACAACATCTTTATAAGTCTCATCAAAATTACCTGTGTACCACGGATCTGCAATATTTCCTTTGCGTGCTGTAAAATCAAGAAGTTTATACATCTTCTTATCCGGATCCGTGCCAAGCATTCTGTGCATATTGCGAATATTCGCTCATCCATTCCTATAAGGTAATCATATTCCTCATAGTCTGCTTTGGTTATCTGCCTTGCCCGGTGATCTCCACAATAAATCCCCTGTTCCTCTAGCTTTTTCCTTGTTCCATAGTGAACCGGATTGCCAATTTCTTCGCGGCTGGTCGCAGCTGAATCAACATAAAATTTATCGTCAATATTTTTCTTTTTAATCATATCTTTAAAAACATACTCTGCCATAGTCGAACGGCAGATGTTGCCGTAGCAGATGAAAAGTACTTTTATCATAAAATTTTTCTCCTGATTTATCTCGGTTTATCTTAATTTTTTCTAGGTTTTATGCGGGTTTGCGCGATTTTCGCTTCTGCCGCTTCCTGTGCTCTAGCCAGCTTCTCCACCTCTTCCTTCGCATCATCCAATTTTAAATGTGTGTAAGTATTCAAGGTCACGGAGATATCACTATGCCCCATCAAATATTGGAGCACCTTTGGATTCATACCTGACTTCGCCATATTACTGCAGTAAGTATGGCGGCACACATGCGGTGTGATCTTCGGAAGCTGTACTCGATAAATACTGTTGTACTTGTCTACAGCGTGCTGGAAATACTTTTCCCAATGCATTGCTACCATCGGCTTCTTATCCTTATCAAAGCAGAGAAAACCAGAATAGCCATCAATCATCAGCTCAACTTTCAGCTTCGGTCTTGCAGCCAGAATATTCTTGAATGCCTCATACACATCATCCGTCATCGGAATCACCCGTTTACCGGCATAAGTTTTGGTGGTATCAATGTACACCAAGGTTCCCGTCTTCTGGAGCTGATGATCAATATTGATGGTTCTGTTCTCAAAATCCAGATCCGATAACGTCAGTCCTGTAAATTCCGAAATACGCATCCCGGTCTTGAACAGGATGTACATTCCATCATAATACTTGCGGTAATGTGTGTCGTTCTTAATGAAATTCAAGAAAGTTCTTTCTTCCTTTTTTGTAATCGCTTCACGAGTCACTGAGTCGTTCACCAGAACGGTTGCCAGCTGAAACTGAAAAGGATTCTTCCTTAACAAGTCATCATCTACTGCCATCTGAAATGCAGGTCTCACCACACCTCGAATGGTATGAATAGTAGAAAAGCTCTTTTTGTCTTCCTGCTGCAGCTTGATCAACCACGCTTTTGCATCAGAAAATTTCACTTTATCAATACGCCTGCTTCCAAAAGGATCTGCTTTCAGTACATTGATGACAGTTTCATATCCTGCTCGTGTGGTATTCTTAACTCCTGTCTTCTGGGAAATATACTTTTTCACCAGGCTGAGTACCGTATGACCATCACCCTCAGGAATGATGTCATCATCAATATCCCACTGAGCCTTCTTTTCTAAATCTCTCAGTGCTCCATTATCTTTTTTGCCTTCCGGTACTGTATCTGTCCTCACCAGTTTCCAGCTGTACAGCACTGTGTCTTGCCATTGGCATCCACATAGCGATACATATATTTACCATCAGGCCTTTGGCTCTCTCCTGTGCGAAGAATTCGATTCTTATTATCGCGTCGTTTTTCGCTCATATCGTCTCTCCTTTCACTTGGGAGAGCCCTGCTGACAATTACTTTTATGATGAACATGGGAATGTATGCGCCCATGTCCTTAAAAAGGATATCACAAACAAGGCTCTTCGGCTACCATAATTTGAAAAATTCTTCCCGTCAGATGGCATTCATCTGACTGTCCACATACTTTTCAAATTGCTCACGTTTAATAAGAGCACGATTACCATTCCATATAAGAAAATCTTCATCGGCATGCTCTTTGCAGAATATGCGAAGCTTCTTATAGCTGAGCCCGAAATACTCTGCGGCTTCTTCTGGCGTCAATGTGTACTTTTGCCACCAGGGCAATACTGCGTCTTTTCCTACCATTATTTTCTGTACCTCCTTCTGCTTTTGAAGGAATCATAAAAGCCAAACAAACCACCTAATGACTACTTTGGGATTTTAAAATCAAAAAAGCTTCCTGTATACTTTAAATAAGCCAAGAAATTGACAACAAAAAATACCTCAAGTAGCTTTACAGCCTGCCTTTCCACACCATTCTCAAACACATGGTTTGATGTTTTCATCAAATGATTCCCGTGGTCAATTCCCACATAATAAATTCTTTTCTCTTCCATAAACTCATGCCTCTATTCTCTGTGTCTCCGCATGTTCAAACGCGATATTTTCCTTTGCATGTTCCAGACGTACACGCTTGTTGTAATCAATTGTTGCAAACAAATCCTCTGTTACAATCTCATCTGCTGTCATTGCCGCCTGCATGTTTTCCTGAAATGTTACCTGAAATCCTTTTTCTTCCAAAGTATCCAAACCAATTCCTCTTACCTTGCTTATTCCCTGTAAAACAGTGTCATACAGTTGCCATGCATAATTCTCATATTCCGCTGCTTTATCAAAAAGTACCCCTTGCATAAAATACTTGTTATACAGATAACGGTCATTCTCCATCAAAACTCTGAGATAACGGTGTCCATACTTTCCAAGACTTGCATAACTTCTCGGATCCGACTCTCCCAAAATCGGATAAAACAATCCATCCACCTCTTTGTACTTAATACCACACTGTTCTGCAATTGTAGGTGCTGCAGTCACCTTTGCTTTTTCTTCCATAAAAAATTCTTTCTGCGCCTTGCGCCTTAAAAACATCGTTATTTGCCTTAACGCCAGCCCGCGGAGAGTTACTGCTCTCAAATGTTCTGCCATGCAGAAAATCCTCCTTTCTCATTGCCTCTTGCGAAGCTATGTATAAATGCTGTCCACACCTGACAGTTAAATTATCTGTAACGCCAGAACACACAAAAATCACCAATCCTTCCTAATCGACTGCTGCCTTAGCAAACACAAGAAATACTCTTGCAACTAGCCCAAACACCAATAATGTCAGTTTCGCCAGTTCCAGTACACACCGAAGCAGGAACAACACAAGCCATACCATAGCCTTTAAAACATTCAGTAAAACTCTGCCAATAAATTCTAAAATCATAAATTCAACTCTCCTTTCCACCCATCGGGAGCCACCTGAAAAAAGGGTATAAAAAATAAGACCATATTGACTTCAATATGGAACCGATTAAATCTTCGATTCTCTGTGTCAATTTAGTCCTATCAGTAAAAATACCTGTTAAGTTTTCCCATCCGGAGCCAATCCGGACATTTATCACATGGAAACGTCTAGGACCAGGCTTCCGAAACCCTTGTAAATCCTGGGTTTCTTCCACCTGTCACAAATATACCACGTTCCCCTGTCGCAGAAATCAACAACGCTCTATCTTCGCCAGATTCGTAAATCCTTCGAAGATTATTTATAAAGCCCACTTGCATAGAATTTGGTTGCAGACGATATACATCAAAAGCTGGAACTTCCGCTTGTTTCGCAATTTCTTTCTGTCTCTGGATAATCTTATTCTTTGTATAAACATTCGTGTAAGCTTCAATGAACTGCTCGAACGATAAGGATTGCTGCGCATTCCACAACTGTTCGAATTCCGCTACAACATTCTGTGTATATTCACCTTGTTCTGTAGAAACAATCTTTGTATTCCATTCACGATTTGTTGTAAGCGCACTAAGGGTCATATTAGAACTTCCGACAATAATTCGGTACATTTCTTCTTTCTTGAAAATATAACCTTTTGTATGGAATCCCTCTTTCGCATTCTCTGTTACAAACATTTTCAGCTCAATATTTGTAAAGTTTGCAAGGATACGAAGCGCCTTCGGATCGCTGAAAGTTAAATAATCTGTTGTAAGAATTTTTCCTGGAATATTTCGCTGCTCTAATTCTCTTAGCGTTTGAAGAAGTGGTGTAATCCCTCCCACAGTGATAAATGCAACACTAATGGCAAATTCTTCGCATGACAAAAGCTCATCTTCAATAGATGAGATAACCTTTCGCCCTTCTTTGTAGTTGTTCGATACAAACTGTGGCTTATAGGCCAGATTTGATAAAGTATTTTGATTTATAAAAGCTGTTGTTAAGCCTTGTTTTAATTGAATAATTCTTTCATCCCTCATAATCCACATACACTCCATAAGTGTAATTTATATTTATCGACAAAGAACAGTATTGTCCTTATCAATTTCATCTTAGAAGCATCTCTTCTTTCAAGCCAAATGTTTGATTGACTCTTCTGTCTCTCCCTGCCTGATATATTTTTCAAGTTCAAACTGCTCTCTCCTATTTTCTGCGGAATCAATAAAATCATTACACATATCTTAGCACTTTACTAAGATATGCTCAATTGAATTTTGAAAATTGCAATATTCAATTTCAATATTATAGATTTTAAAAGGTACAACTCCACAAAATATGTTTTATCTTTCCAAACCCAAAACAGTTACTCCAAATTGGCATACTCTATGATTCGTTATAAAAAAATGATAGCTCTTGAACTGCACATCCAAAAGCTATCCCTTTACCTCATTTCTTCAAACGCTACATCTCCACCATCCATCTCATACATAACCTTTTCCCATTCCTCCCTACTAATTCGCTTCTTCTCCAATCTGTACCATTTTAATCTCCATTCCGCCGCCTTTCAGTCGGCGGCACAAATAGTAATGAAAGATTTTCAATCTCCTTACTCTGTGCAATAATAGTTTCAAGAAGCTATACTACAAAGCAC